>JAWXAV010000161.1:0-5177 GCA_034439695.1 Bythopirellula sp.
AACGCAAATAGAAATCCCGGCGATAGCCGTCCACAAATCAAACCCTAACTCGCTAACGAATCAACAGAGAAATTCCATTTCACGATGAACCAGGACAGGCGCAAGTAGCTAGATTCTTATTTATAAACCCTCGCTGACGAAACTCCCTGCGGAAGTCTCTTTTGTTGATAATAGCGTGCGACTACGGCAATAAACATCTTGATAGCAAATAAATTTGATGCTATGATTGCAATATGAGGACCACGGTCACCGTCGATCCCGATGTTGAAGCACTTTTGCGTCAAGCGATGCAGCAGTCGGGTCAGACTTTCAAAACGACCCTCAATCAAGCGATTCGCCGGGGGTTGGCTGATGTGGTGATGAAAAAAGATGAGAAGCCTTTTGTTGTGAAGGCTAAGAACATGGGCCTGCGTCCGGGAATCGATATCGCAAATATCCATGATTTGGAAGCGGAATGGGAAGTCGAAGCGTTTCTTGATGTAACCCGAAAGCTTGAAGAAAGGCTGAAACAACGAAATCAAGAAGGTGATCAAAACGGTGATCGTACCTGACTCAAGCCTCATTCTCTACGCATATAACTCCACGTCTCGAGAGCACGAAGCGGCCAAACATTGGTGGGAAAATCTGCTTTCCGGTGACGAATCGATAGGGTTGGTTCATCCGGTTATTTTTTCCTTTCTTCGGGTGAGCACAAATCCCCGCGCGTTTAGTAGACCGTTAAGCCTTTCTCATGCGACCGAGCTTATTGAAGAATGGCTAGAACGCAAAAACTCACGCCTGCTCTTAGAAAGTCAGAGCCATGTCTCACAAGTGATTAATATATTGACCACTGCCGGCTCAAGCGGCGGCAATCTTGTCGTTGACGCCCAAATCGCCGCGATTGCGATCGCGCACAAGGCGATCGTTCATACAGCGGATCGAGATTTCATGCGTTTTCGCGAACTCAATTGTTATTATCCGTTGGATGATTCCAAGCGAAAATAGTTGTTTTCAGGTTGGCAACGAGTCATAATCTCGGGTGCTCGCAGTTCTCGCCACTCCGGCGAAATCGCGTTGTCTCGGAGGCTCAATCATGCAGGAATTTTCCCCCGACAAACCAACCGACGTCGATCAACAGATTCACATCAACGAACTGCGCGAGGCCGCGCGGGAAGCGGCGGGCGGGGAGATGACCGAATGGGAAAGTCCCGACATGTCTCCCGAGTTGGCCGAGACGTTTTGGGGCAATGTGCTGGCCTACGAAAGCGCGGAGGAGACTTGCCACTTCTTTCAACTTGAAGACATGGGGATCGAACTGCCCGCTCCTGAAACCCTCGACGACGCGGCGCTTACGGCAAAGCTCTGGGAAGTGATCAACGGCCTAGCGAAACTGAATGTTTTTCTGTCGCAAACGGATCATCTCAATGATCGCGAGCTTTACGAGCATCTGTGGCACGATTCGCTCCGCGAAATAACGATGGATTTGCCGACCGACTCGGGTTGGACCTGTCATCTGGACATCCTCGGTGGCTGTAGCGAAGAAGACATGCAGCTTTATATGAAGTATTATGCCGACGAGGAATATCGGCAGCAAACGCGCGAAGCGTACCCGGATGAAATCATCCCCGCCCATGTCGACCCGCCGTATGA
The DNA here is from genome assembly GCA_034439695.1 of Bythopirellula sp. Classification (GTDB taxonomy): domain Bacteria; phylum Planctomycetota; class Planctomycetia; order Pirellulales; family Lacipirellulaceae; genus Bythopirellula. Next base: position 1,630 of record JAWXAV010000161.1, read on the forward strand.
TCGAGATAGCAAATTGCCGAAGGCGCCGACGCCCTGATACCGAACTGCTAGCGGCTTAGCGGTGAATAGCGACCAATGCGTACCAGTGTTGGCGCAGAGTCTCGCACCAATTCCATGAATGCCCTCTACTACGAACAATTTGGCGGGCCGCTGCGGATTGGTGAGCTGGCCGATCCCGTTCCCCCGGACGATGGCGTTGTGATCGAAGTCCGCGCCTGTGGCATTTGCCGGAGTGATTGGCATGGTTGGCAGGGGCACGATCCCGATATCAAGTCGTTTCCGCACGTGCCCGGGCATGAACTGTCGGGAGTTGTCGCCGAGGTGGGGAGCGGTGTGCGGAATTGGCGAGTGGGCGACCGTGTGACCATGCCGTTCGTCGCCGGTTGTGGGCGCTGCCCCGAGTGTCGGTCGGGCAACGCGCAAGTTTGCGACAACCAGTTTCAACCCGGATTCACCGCATGGGGGGCGTTTGCCGAGCGCGTCGCAGTGCGCTATGCCGACGGCAATCTCGTGCGATTGCCGGATGAGCTCGGTTTTGTCGCGGCGGCGAGTCTGGGTTGCCGGGTGAGCACTGCCTATCGGGCCGTCGTGCTTCAAGGCAAACTGCAACCTGGTCAATGGGTCGCGGTGCATGGCTGTGGTGGATTGGGGCTGTCGGCCGTAATGATCGCCGTGGGATTGGGTGCGCGGGTCATCGGCATCGACATTCAAGAGAGTGCGCTCGAACTCGCAAAATCGTTGGGAGCGACGGCGGGAATCGACGCAGCGGTTGTCGAGGATGTTCCCCAAGCGATCCGCGAGTTGACCGAGCGCGGTGCTGATCTGTCGCTCGACACGCTCGGCAGCCGCATTACGTGCGGCAACTCGATCCGGTGCTTGCGCAAGCGCGGCCGGCATGTCCAGGTGGGACTGTTGGTGGGCGCGGATGCTTCTCCGCCGGTTCCGTTGGAACTGGCACTCTCGCGCGAGCTCGAACTGGTCGGCAGCCACGGCTTGCAGGCGTCGTATTACCCCGAGCTATTTCGCTTGATCACGTTGGGAAAGCTTGATCCTTCGCGCCTGGTCTGTCGGACTGTTGCACTCCAAGAGGCCCCAACGGTGATCGCCGATATGGGCACTTTCACCGGATGCGGCATGACGATCGTTGACCAATTCAGTCATTAAGTTGGAATTTCGAGTCAATTCAGCCAGCAAATTGATCGATTGCCAACCTCAGCCTTACTTCGCTACATTGATGGCTGGCAGACCCGGGCGTTAATCCTAACGGTCCACTGCCGACTACTCGCCCCTCTATTCCCACCTTCCTTTCTTTCAGGAGCCTCTCTCATGGCCCGTCCCGCATCGTTGGTTCTCGCCGCTTTGTTGGTTCTCAACTCGCTCAGTCACGCGGCTGATTGGCCGCAGTTCCGTGGTCCCGCAGCCAACGGGCTCGCAACTGCGGCGAATCTGCCCGACCAGTGGGACGCCGAAGCCAACATTAAGTGGAAAGTAGCCGTGCCGGGACGCGGCTGGTCGGCGCCGATCGTGGCGAACGGCAAAGTCGTGGTCACGACGGCCGTGGCGGAAGTGCCCGACGATCAGAGCTCCATTCACAGCTTTGAAGTCCACTGCTTCGACCTCGCCACCGGAAAGCCGCTTTGGAATCAGGTCGCCAAAAAAGAAAAGCCACGCGAGCCGACACACGAGGACAATACGTTCGCCTCCGAGACGCCTGTCACCGATGGCGAGCGGATCGTCGCCTACTTTGGCATGACCGGCGTGTTCTGCTACGACTTCGACGGCAAGCTGCTCTGGCAGAAAGACCTCGGTGCCTATCCGATGGACAACGATTGGGGAACGTCGAGTTCGCCGGCCATGCACGATGGGTTGGTTTTTGTTCAGGTCGACAATGAGAGTGATTCCTTTCTGGTGGCCCTCGACGCGGTCAGCGGAGACGAAAAGTGGCGCGTGAGCCGCGAGGAAAAATCGAATTGGGGTGCCCCGATCATTTGGACGAATAGCCAGCGCACGGAGCTTGTCACCAGTGGCAACACAATCCGTTCCTACAATCCTGAAAATGGCGAAGTGCTGTGGGAGCTTGTTGTCGGCGGTGGTCGGAGTTGCTCGTCACCCGCCGCGTATGGCGATTTGCTGCTTGTGGGCCGCGAAGATCGTTCGGATCGCGGTGCGGGAGCTGGTGGATTGTTCGCCATCAAGGCGGGAGCCACGGGCGACATCACGTTGCCCGTAGATGTGACCCAAAGTGAGTACGTGCTTTGGTCGAATCGCAGGGCCGCTCCCGGGATGGCATCGCCGATTCTGTTGGATGGGTTTGTGTATATTCTCAGCCGCCGGGGGGGAATCGTTGGATGCTACGACGGCACCTCGGGCGAGGAAGTTTACCGCGAGCGTCTCGAAGGCTCGCGCGAGTTTTGGGCTTCTCCCTGGGCATTCGACGGCAAGCTCTTCTGCCCAGGCGAATCGGGAGCCACGCATGTGCTGGCTCCCGGTGCCGAGTTCAAGCCGCTGCACACGAACCAACTCGACGGCCGCTTTTGGGCCTCGTCCGCCGTGGCGGATGGGGTGATTCTGCTGCGTAGCGATGATACGCTTTATTGCGTGGGGAAAACGGAGTAGCGGCGTGGAAGTAGGTTTTGTAGTTTTTCGCTAAAACTACTCACGCCTTAGCAGATACACAACCCCTTGGACCTCGGCCGATGTTTTTTTGTGAAGTTGCAGCTGCTGCGGGAAGAGTGGCATGGGGAGTAATGGTAATTCGAACCGAAGCGAGTACGATTAGATTTGCGTGCGATCCACAAATTATTTGATGAGAGGAATATCGATGCTCCAAGGAAATTGTTATCGAGCGGCCTACGATTTGGCCGCACGAGAAGCTGATATTGGAATCAGTAAGAAAGTAGAGTTGGTTCACGGGTCAGTTATACTTAAAACAGGCGACACGGCTGGAAAATCAATACCACACGCTTGGGTTGAAATTGACGACGTGGTCTATGACCATAGCAATGAATTCAAAAACGAATTCGATAAGGCATTTTTTTATAAGAATTCTTCGGCGGAAGTGTACGCGAGATACCTTCCTGCTGAAGCGACTTTGCAAAATTTGAAAGCGACAAGCTATGGTCCATGGGATGAATTATCTCTCTCAATGGAGACGAACAAATGAGAATCATATATTGGTTTTTTTCACTTATTTTGCAGATGCAGCTACTTTACCCAGCCGACCTTTACCTTGTTGAAAAAGAATCAAAAAAAGAAATCGGACAGCTTGTAAGTGGAGTAGAGATCGAGCTTCATGGCGTTAAGTATGTAGTAATAGAAAAGGTAGCCTCACGGAAGTCAATCCAAACACCTGAAGAGGTTTTGCGTAAGTATTTTGAATGCGAGAACTGGATAGATCGTATTGCTTACGTTGCCGACGAAGAGAGAGTAGGAAAAATAATGGCAAAGCACTAGAGAATGTCCCCCGTGTAGTTGAAAAGCATGGCGGTTCCTCCGCCCAGAAGATACCTTCTGGGAAGAACCATTTTCCCTTTATTGGAGGAACCAAC
>JAWXAV010000162.1:0-8808 GCA_034439695.1 Bythopirellula sp.
CCATTTACGGAGATTAACTCTGCTTCCTCTACTAACTCCTGTTCCATAAAATTTGCGCACGCCGCGCAAAATTCGACTGTTTGTAACACGAATAGACACGAAAAAGAGTTGTTGACAACGACGCAGCTTGCCACGGGCGGTGCGATTGTGAATCGCCAAGGGTGCAACTGAGGCCCCTCAATGGTTTGCCCGCCGGACCGACAGAGTAGATCTACCGGCGGAAGAGCAATATTGCGCTTCCCAAGGCGAGTAGCACTAAGCTAGTCGGCTCTGGTGAGTCGTATACGGTACGGCTGTAAATGCTCTCGATAATTAAGTCGCCAATAATTTCGTTATGGAACACCATTGGTGTAGCCAAACCCACCGTACCCCATACCTGGACCGGGTCATTACTACCGCGAGGCATATGCCCAGTGAGATCGAACTGCAACGGTACGAAGTCGAACATAGGCGTCATGTGGTAGCCGAACATATCGAACCCTCTGCGGTAGCCGTATTGCGCGCCAGCGACTACGCCGTTTGCATCGAGCCAAAGTTGGCCCGTCTCATGCGCGCCAATCGCAAACGTCACATCGGGCATCCCCGTGAAGTCGAGATGAAAACGAAAGTCACCGCTCCTCACATGAGTGCGGCTGAGGTGCAGCCTGGATTCCGTCATCGTTACGGCGAATGTCTGCCCAGCCAAAGTGCCAACGCCCGGATTCACACTCTCGATGTCAAAGTGAGCGTTGGCTGAAAGTGTCATTGAGAGCAACAAGAATAAAGATAGTGTAATGGTAATTTTCATCTTGGTTACTTCAGTTTGAAAGTAGAAGGCGACAGTATGAACGCCCTCGCGGAGAAAATACTTGATTCGCGAACTGCAAAATAAAAAGGGCCCACCGAGGCTGACGCCTCAGGGACCCTTGGAATTGGTAAATATTCGCTAGCAAATCTCAGGTAGTTAAATACAACTTTTGACCATGCGGGCCGGACTGGCAGGCGGTCATAGCTCTCATGAAACTAGTCTAACGCGCGCTCTTAATGCTTGTAAAGTGTTTGTGAACTATTTCTCTCCAACCAAGCTGTGTCGGAAGTAAATCGAGGAAATTGCCTGACGTGCTTTGGGACGACAATCGAAGCAGTCAGGCTTTGTGGTCCCACAAGACTTTGAAGGGCAAAACCCCGGCCTTAGCGAATGGATTGCGGACCACAAGTGACCCGTGCGAGAATTGTTGATAGATTTGCAGAGAAGCTAGTCGGCGGAAGGAGTTTTGGTGGGCGCAGATACCCAAGGTAGTCACGAGTACCAGAATGCCGGAAGCTGACGCATCCGGCTCGCCGGCGGTGATGGAACGGCGTTGCCGTAGAAAGATGGATTCCCGCCTGCGCGGGAATGACGGAGTGGGTTGGTTCTGCGTGGGAAGGACGAGGAGATGGCGGCTGGAAGTCACCACTCCGTGAGGGAAGATCACCGCGGAGCGGTGGGGGTTGCGTCCCCACGGGGACCGTGGGGACGAGTAGGGCGGTGGGTGAGTGGGGACGAGATGAGAATAACAAACGGGCACCGTGTTGGTGCCCGTTTGTTTTTCGTGGTGCGCCGTGCGACGCGTTGCGTCGCGGCTACGAACTTATTCTTTCGAGAGTTGGTCCAGGAGTTCTTGCGCTTGTTGGCGGAAGATGAACAAGCCTTGTTTTTGAGCGAGAACCTGCTCGAGTGCTTGGCGGGCCTTATCTTTTTGTCCTTGGTCGGCCATGATCTTGGCGATCAGGTACGCCGAGTCGGTTTGCAACTGACCCTTGGCACCGATTTGCAACGGCTCTTGGGCTTCGTTCATCCGGCCCAATTTGTAAAGCACGTAGGCCTTGGTAATGTTCGCCTGCGAATTGTTCTGGTACTGCTTGGTGTTGATATCGGCGTATCGCAAAGCCCGTTCTTGGTCGGCCTTGTCGGCGCTTTCGATCAATAAGAGAGCCAGCAGATCGTTGGCCCGCGCGTTACCCGGTTCGAGGCTGAGCACTTTCATGAAGGCTTCCTCGGCCCGGTCGCTTTGACCTTTCATTAAGGCCACCACGCCATCCAAGAGGACAGCCGTGGGGGCATCGGGAGTCAACTTGCGTAGTTCCGCAGAAACTTCCTGAGCCTTATCGAGTTGGCCTTGCTGCAAGAGCCACTCGGCATAGGAGCGGACCGTGTTGGGATCCTTGCCGTCTTCGGCGTAGGCCCGTTCGTAGGACTTGCGGGCGTTTTCCATGTCTTCGGTTTGGGTGAACAATTGGCCCAACGACGCATAGGGATGCGGCATCTCGGGGTTCAGTTTGCGAGCCGCGGTGAATTCGTTGAAGGCTTCCTTGGCCTTGTCGAGACGGAACTGGGTGACGCCGAGGCGGGCGTGCGACATGGCATTGTCGGGATCGGTGGCGACCCATTGCTTGAGCAATTCGAGGGCCTTGTCCCACTTGCCACGGCGCTCTTGGACGGCAGCCTTGCCGGCGAGGACGCGGATTTCCATGTCGCGTTTGCGCTTCTCGTTGGCATTAAAGGCTTTGACGATCGGCTCGGCTTTTTCAAACAGGGCTTCGGCCTCGGCGGTGCGGTTGCCGGCGAAGGCTTGATCGGCGAGCAACAGATACGCCTCGGGATCGGTGGGATCTTCGGCGACTTGGAGTTCAAGCAGGTTGTACGCGCCTTGCGTGTTCTGCGCCATCACTTGCAGCTTGGCAAGCATGACATACACGGGCGGCAGCTTGGGATATTTTTCCTTCGCTTTCTTGAGGAAATCCAAGGCACCTTGGGCATCTTGGTTACTGAAGCGTTGGATCGCACTTTCGATCTCGGGATACGGTTGATTCGACAGCGAGACAGCCGTGCCGATCAGGGCTTCGGTGGCGCGCTTCAGATCGAGCTTGCCACTGGCGGCCATCGCGGTTTCAGGTGGCGTGTTGACGGGATCGGCTGGCGCTGCCGCGGGCTGGGTCGCTGGTGGCGCGGTTGCCGGGGGAGCGGTTTGTGCGTGTGTGGTGGCCAGTTGGGATACAAGCACTCCGCAACAAATTGCAGAGCAGCCAATGGAAGAGAAGAGTCGCTTACGGAAATTCATGGGATTTGTTTGCCTCAAAGTGTGTGCCCCGCGCTATGTTCCTTGGGACCATGTGTCCTAGGTAACAGAGTCGGCAGGGCGACGGATCAGAAACGGTGGGCGGGCTGGGTTAGCCATGAATTAGGCTCCCAGCAGCCACTTGGTTTTATTTTAGACATTTCAAGTTGGCTAGCCAGCCACCAGGGAAATCCTGACGAATGGCGTGGTAATTGGTTGGAAGGCCGTAGGGATTACGCGGATTGGCGGGTCGTTGTTCGGTTGCTGTTTCAAATGCACTTCAAGACCACCGGCTCGCGACGGCGGCTATTTGAGAGCTTTCTGCTAGGTCGACACCCTCCTGGTTGGGGCCTATAGTGGAGCAATTCAGGCTCATTTCTCGCTTTCCAGCCCTGCCCGCAAGGAATCAAGTTTGCTCATCGGTCCGGTCTTCACTCGCGAAATCACCACGTCTCCCCGGGGTTGGCGTCAGTATGCGATGCGAGGGATTTATGTCGGTGCGCTATTCGGATTAGTAATCACAGCCTGGCTGATTCTGTTGGGTTCGCAGAATGTTCGTAGCTTGGGCGATTTGGCCCGGTTTGGGTCGGCGGTCTTTGCGCTATTGGCCCCCTTGCAGTTGGCCATGGCGGTGGCGTTTGCGGCCTTGTTGACCACGGCGGCGGTGGCCCAGGAAAAAGACCGCAAAACGCTCGACCTGCTGCTGCTCACGCGGATGACCAACAGCGAACTGGTGCTGGGGAAATTGCTGGCCAGCAGCTTGAGCGTGTTCGTACTGATTGCGGCGGCCGTGCCGCTGTTGATGCTGCTCGCGCTGTTAGGGGGTATTTCCTACGGACAAATCGCGCGGGTGGTGGGGGTGACGCTCGCCTCGGCGGCACTCGCCGGGAGCTTGGGTTCGACGCTGGCGCTCTGGCGCGAGAAAACTTTTCAATCGCTCGCGCTGACCGCGCTGTTGTTGGTGCTGTGGTTGGTGGTGGGGGAGGGGATCGCCAGCGGGCAATTGGGGCGATCGTGGTTCGGCATTTCCACAGAACACTGGGCGATTGCGCTGTCGCCGCTGCGGGCGATTCTGGCGGCGATTCAACCTTTGCGCGAAGTGATTCCGCAATTCGCCTGGTGCGGCGGGGCGGTGAATTTGTTCATGCTGCTCGCGTTGGCGACGGCGGCGGCTTTGAACGTGTGGGCGATACTCAGGGTGCGGGTGTGGAATCCGTCGCAAGAAGCCCAGCCGCGAGTCACGGAAGAGCAGGGCGAGAAGCTCGCTGTCTCGGCGACACACGCCGTCACGCCGAAAAGCTCGAAAGAGGTGTGGGACAATCCGATCTTGTGGCGAGAGATTTGCACGTGGGCTTACGGCAAGAAAATCGTCGTCGTGCGGCTGGCGTATTTGGTGATCTTTGCGATCTGCGCGGCCGCGCTGGTGGGGCAACTCAACGCGGGAGATACCCGGCAGAATGCGATGTTGCCGGAACTGGCCCAGCCGCTGTTGCCGCTGATGGTGCTGGGGGTGATTCTGGTGAACGCGCTGGCGGTGACTTCGCTCACCAATGAACGCGATCTGCGAGCGCTGGACTTGCTCTTGGTCACCGACCTCAGTCCCAAGGAAATTATTTACGGCAAGCTGGGGGGGGTGTTTTATAACTCGAAGGAGATGATCCTGCTCCCAATTGCGCTCGGCGGCCTGTTGTGGTGGACGGATCATCTGACGACCGAGAATTTGGTGTTCCTGGTGTTGTCGTATTTGGTGATGAACGCCTTCGCGGCCATGTTGGGGATTCACTGTGGGATGACCTACGGCGTGTCGCAAACGGCGGTCGGAGTAAGCTTGAGCACCGTGCTGTTTCTGTTGCTGGGAATCGGCGTGTGCATGCGGATGATGATGGCGTTTCAGAATTCGTTTACGCACCAGTTGCAGGCGTTTATCGCGTTCATGGTGTGTGGCGGGGCGGGGATGTTTTATGCCCTGGGAATTCGCAATCCCTCGCGGGCGCTGGCGCTGGCCTCGGGAATCACGCCGTTTGCGACTTACATTGTGATCACGAATTTTTTTCAGCAGAGCTTTGGCGGGGCGTTTTTGGTGACGGTAATCACGTATGCCTTCGCCACGGCGGCGATGCTCGTGCCGGCGGTGTATGAGTTCGACGTAGCGACGGGACGGACCACGAGTCAGGATTGACGGCTGAAATGAAACGCGGAGCAAGCTCCGCGGCACAGTGTTTATGAACGCGGAGCAAGCTCCGCAGCTAAATGGAAAACAACAGTGCTTCTCTTGCAGAATTTTGCTCCCGCGTTTATTGCGATGGCGTTGTTGGCCGTGGCTTCGGCTTTTTTTTCTTGTAGCGAGGCGGCGCTGTTTTCGTTGCAACCCGAAGACCGGCGAGCGTTGAAGGGGGGCTCACGACCCCAGCGGATGGCGATTCGGCTCTTGGAACAGCCCGAGCAATTGCTGATGGCGATTCTGTTTTGGAATCTGATCATTAACATCTCGTATTTCACGATTGCTTCGCTCGTGAGCATCAAGTTGCAAAACGAGCATCGCCATAGCGAGGCGGGGATCGTTGCGCTGGTGTCGATGTTCAGCATCATTTTGTTTAGCGAAATGACGCCCAAGACGGTGGGCGTGCTTGCCCCTCGATTCATGTCAAGCGTGGTGAGCTTGCCCCTCACCGTAGCGATTCGCGTGTTCAAGCCGATCGCGCCAGTTTTCTCGGCGGTGAATCGAATGCTGCGGCGAGTGTTTTTTCCTCAGTTCCAGAAAGAACCTTATCTGGAACTGGCGGACCTGGAGCAGGCGATCACGATTTCGACCCCCAATGAAGAACTCGCCGCGCAGGAACGCACCGTTCTGCAAAACATTGTCCAGCTCTCGGAACTGACGGCCGAGGAATTGATGCGGCCGCGGACTTTGTACCGCAGTTTCACCCCGCCGGTTGATTTGGAAGATTTGGAGGGCGAGTTACCTCGCAGCGGTTATCTGTTGGTGACCGAGGCGGACAGTGAGGAAATCGTGGGGGCGATTCCGCTCAAGTTGCTGTCGACGATTCCGCGGCATCACTTGGAGCATTTCGCCACGCCGGTGGTGTATGTGCCGTGGAGTGCTACCGTGGCCACGGTATTCGATCACCTCAACGCCGAAGATTGCGAAGTCGCGGCGATCATCAATGAATTTGGCGAAACCATCGGCATCGTCACCCTCGAAGATTTGCTACAAACCGTGTTCGAGGATGAATCGAGCCGGAGCGATCGCTTACTCGCGACAGCCTCGATTCGAGAAGTCGGCGAGAATCTGTGGCACGTAACGGGCATGACGAGCCTGCGACGTTTAGGGCGCACGTTCGACATGGAACTGCCGAAAAGCAAGAGCAATACGGTCGCGGGTATCGCGCAGGAAGTTTTGCAGCGCTTGCCGGAAGTGGGTGACGTGGTGGATTGGCCGCCGTTTCGGTTTCGCGTGCTTGAAGCGACGGGGCCTGAGCGGATGACGCTTGAAATGGAACGCCTTGCCGCGGAGGAGGGTGCCGAACCATGATCCTCGCGGTGACTTTATTCTTGATTGGCATCATGCTCAGCGCGTTTTTCAGCGGCACGGAGACGGGATTTTTCCGCATGACGCGCGTGCGGCTGGCCGTGGAAGCGCTCAACGGCAATCGTGTTTCCAAAGCCCTGTTGTGGCTGGGGAGTCAGCCGTCGATTTTCGTCGCCACGGCGCTGGTCGGCACGAATTTGTCGCACTATGTCGTCTCGCTGAGCGTGGTGCTCGCTTCGCAAGTCATCGCGCCCAATGGCGGCTCGGCGGTGGAGATTCTCGAAACCATCGTCGTCGCGCCGGTCGTGTTTCTGCTCAGCGATTTGCTGCCGAAGAGCTTGTTCTATGACGCGCCGAATCGACTGCTGAAGCGGTGCGCGATTCCATTTCTGATTTGCGCTGTGCTGTTCGTGCCGGTGACGGCCGTGTTGTGGCTGTTGAGCCGATTGGCGCAAATGATCACGGGAAGTGCGTCGCAAGATTTTAGCCTGCGGCTTGCGCGGCGAGAACTGGGAGATTTGCTCACCGAAGGTCACGAAGCAGGCATTCTGAAACCGGCGCAGCAATCGCTGGCACAAGCGATGTTGGTGGTGGCCGGGCTGCCGGTGAAAACTTTTGCTTCGCCGCAAGGCCGCGTGGTGCGGGCAACAACGACGATGAGCAAAAGCGATGTGCTGCGCATCGCGCAGCGCCATCAACGGGCGCTCTTGCCGGTGGAAGACACCCGGAACAAACGACAGTTGGTGGGTTATCTGCGGATGATGGATTTGTATCTGGACAACTCTCCCGGCTTACCCGAGCCGCTACCTCTGGTGGAGCTGCCGGAGAATTTGTCGTGCTTGTCCGCGCTGCGCCGATTAGGGCAGGCGGAAGATGCGCTGGGTCAGGTGATCGACGGCGAGGGGAAGACGGTGGGCTTCGTCACGGGGCGCGAGTTGCGGATGGCGCTGTTGCGGGTGAGTTAGGGAAAGAAAATCAAAAGAAGGTATTTTGACCGCTTATGGACGCTAATCTTAGCTAATAGAATAAAATAAAAAGATGTAATGACGAAGTGAGGTAAACTCAGCTCAACAAATTTACTGTATTCATTCTACTCCACGTCAGATACGGTAGCGTGATCTATGTCAGACAAACAGGTGATTATAGGTTCTTTTACCATGGTTACTGCCGGCCTGCTGTTCTTATCTTTCGCGATGCTTGGCAGTTCTGATTCCAACAGCCTTCAAAAGCCCGCTGAAACCACAACAGTTTCACCGCCGTCCGATCCTCCCAAATTGCCATTAAAAGCAGTAACACCCAAGTCGGACAAACAACTTGGCAAGCCCTTTGAATATAAGATACTAAGTGAGGAATGGGGCGACGGTTTCGCAGGTAAATCTATGACTGTTGAATTGCAAACTCCAGACGACGTTGCCCCAAAAGTAACTGAAGCAGACCTGAAGCTGTTGGCAGCAGAGTTCGTGAAGAAATACAAGGGAGAAGCGTTCGATGCACACTTTTACACAGTCACACCTCTCGTCGATTTTTGGGCGAAGATCAGTCACGTGCCTTATGCAGATGAAAAACTCGAATGTTATATTAACGACTTCGCCTTCGAGGAGGGGCCTTGGTATTTTCCCGACCGCATTGACCCAAAGGTGGAATGGCATGAACGAGTCTGGCTCACATTGCCAATGGCCAATAAGATTGTGAACAGTGCAACTGAATTCAGTTGGGAATTAGATCGGCGTGATGCAAACAGCATTTACTTCGATTCTAAATCCAGCCCGCCTGGCGTTTTAAGCGATACGATGTATCTGTCCCCGCAAGCTTGGGACATTGAAACACACGATGGGGATGTTTCCCGATTCGTACGCCTCGTGGAATCATCATTGAGCCACTTGGACTTTGAATTCTCGCAAAAGATCGTCGACAAGCTGAATTCCGTGATCGGTACCTCAGAGTATCTCACTCGCGAAAAGCATCATTGGACGTGGCAGATTGACGATCTTGAGGTTACTTATTTTCACTACGAAACCGCTGATTCACTCGAAATTTTGAAGACTACTCCTTAATCCAAGGACTCCCTTCTCGTGATCACATAGCGAAGGTCAAGACGTTGCGTTGTCTTGCCTCAGACGGAACTGGAATTTTCCTTTGTGGTTGTTAGCATAACTCCAACCGCAGGAGAATTCCATGAACAGTTCCCCAAACGAGTCGCTC
>JAWXAV010000163.1:0-19098 GCA_034439695.1 Bythopirellula sp.
CGGCACCCGCGGGTGCCGGCAACGTATCTGCTGGTTGAAGGAGCAGGGAACGAAGTGCATCAAGACTAACCAACGGTCCCGGCGTAGTTGCTTCCGCGACTGGTGCCACCGGTGCCGATTTACTGCCAGGATTTTCCACCACAACTTGCTCGGGGGGAGTCACCGGTGGCGGCACCATGTATTTGGGGTCGGGCTGAACCACCGTCACCGAACTGTATTGCTGTCCCCAGCAACAGGGTGCGAGTGCGGGTGCAACGAGCATCCAGGCAGCTAGACCATATGTCCAGCGCCCGAGGACGCAGCCACGTTGATTCCCACTCAATAACATCTAAAGATAAGTTGAAAAGTGCAGTTGAAAAGTCTGTTAGCGAGCCGTTTCGGTCAGCACGATGCCACTCCTCGTGATCTCGCTAATTTGAAATCCCTCGATCATGTCACCGACTCGAAAGCTTTGTTCGCCGATCGTGGCGACGCGGTCTTCCTCGGTAATTACAACGATCTTGGTTTGTTGTTTCTTCAATTCTTCAAGTACCTGCGCTGAACGAACGAGCGATCCCGCTTTGCTCCCTGTGTCCTCGGCTTGCGCCATGAGATACCACATGGGCATGGCGAACGGATCGTTCTTGACAACCTTCTCCAGCTTCAGTTTTGGCCATTGACGAGTCTCCGCGGGAGTCTGACCCTGCATTGTCACGGGTGCAGACGCCGACGCAGCTTGGACTACGCCTTGCGTTTGAGGAGCAGTTCGTTCAGGACTTTTCTTCGCGACAGCCGGTTTGGCTCCACTCGAGACTTGGTTCCAAATGACGAAACCAAGCACTGCGGCGAGGATCCCGACTGTTGCTAGCTTGGACGGAGTCGCACCATGGCGCTCCAACCAATTTCGCTCGGTCATAGAACTTCCCCTCTCATGTTTCTATCGTGTGTTGCGCCGCCAAAATACAAGACAAAAGTGACTTGTAGCGGATAGCGGTTAAAATTGTCGGTCGTCTCCATCTGGAGATTGCTAATCTCAGTGATGCGGGCAAGATGGTCAATTTTGTTGAGGAATTGGCAAATGCTGGCAAAGCTACCGTGACATTCAAAAGTCAGGTCGGCTTTGGAATAGCTGGCAAGCTCGACAATGGCTCCCAAGCGGTACTCGCCAAGCTCGACACCAGTCGCGCTTGCGGCGGCGCGGACTTGATCGAGAAACTCATGCTCGCGAAGCTCACTCGGCAAACGTCGCTGCGTTTCGACGACTGATTCCTTCAAGGAAACCAACTCCGCTTGGCGGTGTTTGTGCTCGGTTTGCACTTGCGAGGCTTTGGCGAGCATCGACTCGAGTTGCGCAATCCGCTGATCGCACAACTGCTGATTTTCCGTCAGCGGCAAGTATCCGAATTTAATAAAAGCACCTACCGCGACTATGGCCGTCAGTACCCCCACGGCATGGAGCCCCCAGCCCAGCGTGATGATTTGTTTTTCAATGGGTTTACGCATAGGATGCTCACCTCTCAAAAATTGCACTGCAAGGAAAAATCTTGCAGCAACTGTTGCTTGAGACGGTATTCCTTGGTTGAAGTGATGTCGATTTTGCCAAACGACAACGAGTGTTGCAGCGTCTCGGCAAACTGCTTAACAGCGGGACCACTGTTGGCGATTCCCGCGAGTTCCAGCACCGATTGCCTTGTGGATTGGGCGTCGGCTTGAACTACGTTATTGAGCTCGATTTTCTGTAAGAAGACGCGACTCTCGCTGTCGACTACCGCTTCGCTCAAAACACCCAGCAGCGTGACGGCCGGCTCATGGTTGGAAAGTGCGAGGACAAATTGCTCTTCGTTGCGTATGGCTTCGATTTGCCGTGCCAAGGACTTATTAGCTGTTTTCAAATCTGCCAACGGCTCGTACTTCGCTTCCAAGGTCAGTTGCCGATGAACTTTGGTCCGATAAGCCCAATATCGTTCCGCAGTCGCCAGCCCCAGCAAAGTCGCGAGCGTGGCCAGGGTCACAGTCCATTGACGTAACCGCACGCGGATACATTCTTTGCGCCGAATTTGCAGCGACATGAGATTGATCGAGGATTTCATGGTTCCTCCCAGGCCAAGGCTGACAATGCCAGTGCCGTGCCAAATAGGCAATCTTGCTTGGTGGCTTCGGGATGTTCTTGACCCAATGACCAAACATGTGTTTCGAGACGCAAACGCTGGGTCAGATGACGGGCGAGCCCACGGGTGAGAGCCCCTCCACCGAAGAGCAAGAGTTGCTGCGGCGCGATCGCTTTACGCTGAAAGCCAATGTGCGAGATGGTCCGCGTCAGTTCTTGCTCAAGCTGCCGCAGGGGTTCGGTGATCAGTTCTCCGACGAGCACTGTCACCTCGTCGATGGTTTCGGTGGACTGCCGGCGAATGCCGTGCTGCTCGAGCAGCAAGTGAGCTTCGGGAATCGTGACGTTCAGCTCCGTGGCGATGGCGGTCAACGTGCGTTCGAGGCTGCAATCTTTCAGGCAGCGGACATAAACGGGCCGCCCCTCGGCAACGATGCATAAAGTTGCCTGACCAAAACCCCAATCGAGGGCCGCAACTGGTGGCAAGGGATGCTCGCTAGCTGTTAAATTCACCGCGCGGGCTAAGGCGTGTGGCAAGCCGTCAATCGTGCGACAGGCCAATCTGCTTCCCACGACATCGTGATACACCTGATCCGACCAAGGCCGAGCGACGGCCAGCACATTCCAGCGCTGGGCTGCCGCGGCTTGCGAATTATTTTCCGCCGGCCAGATGTCGAATTCCAAATGGTCCGCGGAAGACTGCGTGACAGCTTCAATGGCTCGCCGCACAACCGCATCGAGCCCCGCTTCCTCGACCGAGAGATTCTCAATGTGGTGAACGTCGCACAATCCCATCGGCATGGCGACCGCGGCTTGCCGCCCGCGAAAGGCACCATCAAGGGCAAGGGCGGCACGAATTTCGCCACTGGCTGACCACAGTTTCTCGGTTTCCTGCTCTTCTTCACCCGCCAACACCTGGGCCGATCGGGGCACAATCGTGCGTGCCAGGACGTGCAGGCCCGCGCCATCGCGTGCCAATTGCGCGACCTTCACACTGGCGCTGCCAATGTCGATTCCGAGCCAACCTGTTTGTCGTCTGCGCATCATGTTCAGCCGTTCGCTAATGACCCTTCTGTGCCAACGTGGACAAGTCGAAGACCGGCAACATCACGGCCAGCACCACCACGGCGATCACCGCCCCCATGCCCACCGTGAGAGCGGGTTCGATCAACCCGACAATTTGCCTCATGCGAGCTTCGGCTTCTTCTTCGTAATACTCACCCAGTAACTGGCTAACCTCGGTGATATTGCCGGTCGCTTCGGCCGTGATCAACATATCCCGCGCGGAGCGCGGAATGATGTCAGCCGTCTGCAAGACGCTTGCCAGATTTTGTCCGTTGACGACCGCTTCTTCCAACTTGCTAAGCAAGGCACGGTACAACGAATTTTTCACCGCATTGCGTGTGAGCTTCACACCTTCCAGGATTGGCACGCCGTTGGAAAGCATCATGCCCAGCAGTCGACAGATACGCCCCGTTAATTTTGCGCGGGTCACATCCTTGATCACGACGGCATTCACCCACAGCGAGTCGAGCATCAGTCGGCCCGTTGCAGTTTTTCTCCAAATCAACCCACCAATCACGGCAACACCAACCACTGGCCCCCAGAACCACCAATGTCCCCGCAACTCGGCAGCCAGCGCGAGCAACATTTGCGTCACTATCGGCAGCGACATGTCGTACTGATCGAAAATCTTGGCAAACCGAGGCAACACGAAGACGACCAAGCCTATGACCACCGACGACGAGACAACCAACAACAGAATCGGATAGGTCAACAGGGTGCGCATTGTGCGACCATTGCGCAGTTCAGACCGTTGCATCTGCGCCAATTGAATCAGTACTTCGGCCAACGAACCGGAGGCTTCACCGGCAGCCACGGTTGCCACGAACGCCGCGTCGAACACGTTTTCGTGCCGACGCAAGGATTCCGACAGCGTGGTACCTGCCATCACCGATTGATAAACGCTGGTGAGCACCTCGGCGAGCGCGGGCCGTTGGCATTGTGCCGACAAAGAACCCAAGGCCGTCGCGACATCGATGCCCGAACGGACCATAATCGACAATTGCGAAGTGAACTCGGCGATATCCTGCAGTCGTACGCCTCGCGCTGAGCCGCGCTTTCGTACATTGCTGGTGCTCGTTGTTGACATCCAATCGGTGAGCTCGAGCATCTCCGGCGCGGAACGCTTCGGCATGTCTGGCGCGGAGCGCTGTGGCAGACTGGCGGAAAGCGGTCGCGCTGCGAATTTCGCGTTGAGGGTGTTGTAAGTATTCATGAATTGTTTCGCCGTTATTCAACAAACGCCACGCGGGCTACTTCTTCGAGACTTGTTTTTTCCTTTTCCGCCAATTGCAAACCACATTGCAACAGGTCCGGCAATTTTTCAGCACGAAACCACTCGCGGACCGTTTCTAGCGTGGCTTCTTCGCCGATCAACCGGCGCAGCTCCGCATTGGAGGGGAGCACTTCATAAATGCCAATGCGGCCTTGGAAACCCGTGTCGAAACATTCGCGGCAGCCGGTGCCCCGCGAAAAACTGCGCCGCTTGTCGCCTTTGTAATGGAGGGCTTCGAGATACTCGGCACTCGGAAAATAGGAAGTACGGCAATGCGGGCAAATGGTGCGTACGAGGCGTTGGGCGATCACTCCGACTAGCGCGGCCGCCAATTTGTAGCTTTCGATACCCATGTCGGTCATACGAGTGATCGCGCTCACGCTGTCGTTGGTGTGCAACGTGCTGAGCACCAAGTGCCCCGTGAGCGCGGCTTGTACCGCGACTTTGGCGGTTTCCGCATCGCGGATTTCGCCGACCATAATTACGTCGGGGTCTTGCCGCAAAATGGATCGCAAAGCCGTGGCAAAACTCACATTCCGCCCCGAATCGACCTGCACTTGGTTAACCAATTCGATTTGATATTCGACCGGGTCTTCCACCGTCACGATGTTGTGATGAACCGACTTAATGAGTTCGAGGGCCGAGTAGAGCGTGGTTGTCTTACCGCTACCGGTGGGCCCCGTCACCAAGACCAATCCATACGGCTTCTTGAGCAAGTCCTTGACCATTGACAAGGTATTGTGCGGAATGCCTAACCGGTCGAGATTGAAAGTGAGGCGTTGCTTGTCGAGGACGCGAATCACGATCTTTTCGCCCAAAACCGTGGGCAGTGTCGACACGCGCAGGTCGACTTCCTTGCCGTCGGCGACCACTTGGCAGCGGCCATCTTGGGGTGTGCGTTGCTCGGCGATGTCGAGCTTCGACATGACCTTAATACGCGACACGATCGCCGGAAAAATATCGCGTCGTGGCCGCAGCATTTCGATCAGTTGACCGTCGATGCGGAAGCGAACCGTGCTGAATTTGCGATTCGGCTCAATGTGAATATCGCTGGCTTGCTTGCGAATGGCTTGCAGAATCAGATAGTTCACCAAGTTGATGACCGGACTACCATCGACCAAGTTGTGTACCGACGCGACATCCATGTCGGAGGCATCAAGCTGCAGCTCGACGGCCGATTCGTCCATGTCCGCCGTGATGGTGTCAACGTGGAAGCCATCTTCATAAGCCCGTTGCAGAATCCGCGAGATCGACGCACGGAAAGCAAACACCGGCCTGACGTCATAGCCGGTCAGCCGCTCAACGGCGTCAATGATGTCGAGATTCAGGGGGTCGTCGGTGGCGACGACTAACTCATTCCGCACGCGGAACAAGGCAAGCACACCCAACCGCTCGGCCACGGGTCGGGGGATAATTTGAACAGCCTTGGGATCGAGAATTCCTTCTCGCAGGCGCACACCCACCACGCCGATCTGAGTTTCGACGAACGGCAAGAGTTGCTCTTCGCTAGCAAAACCAAGTTCCAGCAGCGATTCGCCGAGCTTCTGGCCCTTTTCAACTTGGTTCCGTAAGGCCGCTTCGAGTTCTTCCTCGCCGATCAAGTCGGCACTCAAGAGCCGCTGGCCTAGGGGGCCGCGCGTAGCGAGTACGTCGAAGTCACGATCATTGGGGTCTATTCCCAACGGGATCGTGAGCTCCTGCATCGGTTCTTGTTTCTGGTCGAGGACCGTGATGAGACTCATTGCACGAAGCTCCTCACGGCGGCTTTTTCATCGGGAAAAATTTCAAATTGTCGCGCCAGGCCGCTCACACGCAGAATGTCCTGGCTCAGGGGGGTGAGCGCTGCCAACTTGACCCGGCCACCGCGCTGCCCGACAATGTCGCGAATGTCTAAGAGCGATTCAAGACCCGCGCTATCCAACAGCGGCACATCATGCAGATTGAGCACCAGCATTGGCAGCCCATCAGGCAGACAATGCTGCACTGTCTCCAACAGCTCTTCGACGTACTCGCTTTTCAGCGGCACGTTGGGGACGATCACCTCGACGGCACCTTGTGATTTGACGGCAAACATGAGGCATCTCAATCAGTGGGGATGGTGATCGTAAAGGTGCTACCCTGGTTGAGCTCGCTTTCAATGGTGATTTCGCCACCGTGCATGCGGACCACTTCGTTGGCCAAAGAAAGGCCGAGCCCGGTGCCGGTTTCGTTTTGCACGCGGGGGTCGCTACTGCGGAAAAATTTCTCAAAGACTTTGGAAACTTCCTCGGCGGCGATACCCACGCCCGTGTCTTCCACTGCCACTTGCAGCAGCGACTCATCAAGTTTCACATGCAAGGTGACGCGCCCACCGTCAGGCGTGTACTTAGCCGCATTGCCCAGCAAATTCACCAGCACGGCCATAAACTTGTCTTTATCGAGCCGCACTTCGCGCATTTTTTCGGGGAGTTCGGCGGTGAACGTGATATTCTTTTGCTGCATGAGTGGTTCCACCTTATCGAGCACCTCTTCCAGTAAGCGCGTGGTTTCCACCTTTTGCTTTTCGATATTCAGCGAACCCATTTCCATGCTGCTGATGCTCAACAGATCATCCACAAAGCGGGCCAGCCGGGTGACTTCGCTGTTGATGATGTTGCAGAATTCTTTTTGTTCCTCGACATCAATTTCATCGCATGTAACCATCGTCTCGGCATAAGCTTTGATATTTGAAAGCGGGGTGCGCAACTCGTGAGTTGCGGTGTCGATGAACTGATCTCGCATTTTTTCCGAGAGTTTTTGCTGTGTGATATCACGCAGGCACCAAACCTGGCCTTGCAGGCGAGGATTCTTGACAGGTTGCCGCGAAACCCGCAGCACGCGCTCGGCAAGTTCACCCTGGCGGTGAATCTCGCACGTCCCTGGTCGAGAAATTTGTTGAGGATCGAGGAGTGTCTGAGCTTCGTTATTTTCTTTATCCGGGCAGAGCCACTTGTGAATTTCCGTGCCTTCGATCACATTCTCGCCCAGCAGCGAAGCCACCGCGCGATTCACGAAGGTGATGCGGCCTTCCATGTCGGTCACGGCAACGCCATCGGACAGGTTTTGCAGGATGTCGGCGTGATGACTTTCACGGCGAGCCGAGGTGGCTTCTTGAAGTCGCTGCTCCAACGACTGATTTTCTGGATTGGCATGCATCCGCTCGATGAGATCGACCAGGCGATTCCAACCCAAAGAGAGCGGATCACGCACGGGAACTTGCTTGACATCAAGGGAGTCCGTTTGTGAGAGCGCGGCGACATGCTGCAATTGCTCGCTGATCTCAGACATGGGCGAGGTCAACCGGGCCAACACCACCGCTCCCAACGCCACGAGTGCCAGTGGAATCAGAATGGCAATCGGAGCCACGCGGGCGACTTCGCTAAGCGTGCTCCACAAGGTGGGTTCCGAAACAGCAATGCGTAAGGAACCGAAGGGCTGCTCGTCGGCCAGCAGCGAAACACGAAATTCTTGCAGCGTTGTGCCTGCTTCATCCGTAAAACGTACACCCGTGATTGTCCCCCAACGAAGATAGCTCCCTTCGCGCTCTTGAACTTTTTGGCCGATGAACTGAGCGTTGCTGTGAGCCAGGTAATGGCCCGTCGTGGACTCGATAGAGCAGTAATTGGCACGAAATTCGGATTTCGCTTGGGTAATTAACGACTGCAGGTTCGCCGTGCCGCCACGGATGTATTCCACTTCCAGCGCGGCGGTCAGTTTGCCGAGCCGTGACAGGCTCGAGTTAATCCCGCGCGAACTGAGAATGCTGTGCGAAGTGACGAGCACTCCCACCGACAGCCACGCCACGGCAATCACGCAGAAGAGCAGGTAGTAGGCAACGACTCTGCGCGGCAAACCCAGATTGGGACAGCGAGAAAACATGATTTTTCTGTGGTAAGCACACGACTGGTCACTACTCGGCGACTAAACACACGTATTCATTAAATCCTCGACCGCTCTGACGATCGCCGCGGGGCTGAAGGGTTTGGAAAACACACCGCTGATCCCCAACTCCTCGCGTAAGCGCGGGAGTTCCAGCTCCAGACCCTTGGCCGTCAACAAAATGATCGGGCAATCGAAATAGTTCGGCAATTTTCGCAACTCTTGGCACAACTCAGTGCCCGTCATCTCCGGCATTTGTTGGTCGGTGACGACGACGTCGTACTGCATCAATTGAGCGGCTTCGAGCGCTAAGCGGCCGTTCCTGGCGGTTTGCGTTTCAAACCCCGCCCGATCAAGGGCGAACTGAGTCACGCGTGCCAGTGCCAGGTTGTCGTCAACGATTAACGCTCGTTTTCCCATAGCCAATTTACTTCTTTGGGCAAATTTTTACTGTATATAGCTGTCGTAATCCGCACAGTCTTACAACTCGTCATAGGTCACGGTGGCATCCGACGGCGTCGCGGCTGTATCGTTGCAGATAAACTCGCCCGTGGTGGGGTTGTACATCCAGCCGGTTGTGCCGTCGGCCACTACGGGATCCGCGGCAGATGGCTTCACGAGATTGTCTTCGGTGCCAACCGGGCTCGTGGGAAACTTACCGCGGACATATTGGCTCAAGAGCTCGTGGAAATTCCCGGCACCCGTTCCGTTGCCCGTGCAAGCTGGGAATGAACCGGCATTGTCAGCCGAATAGAGTTCGATGCCATCACGAACGATGGAAAGCGTTTGACGAAGTCCGTTTTCGGTGGCAAGTCCCGAGGTGTTAAAGAGCTTGGGAGCTCCCACGCCGGCCAAGATGCCTAAAATCAGTATCACGACAACAAGTTCAATCAATGTAAAACCATCGCGCCGACGTAACATTGTGTGGCCCCTTACAGTTTATTGTGTGTCAGTTTGCCTAAGAGCTTGCCTAGGTAAAGCTAGCTTGCTCTGAAATCATTGATCCGCTTTTCCGGGTCTTCTCCGCGAAAAGTTTTCTGGACTAAGAAATAGATAGCTCGCGGATTCGCTACACCCGGTACGGGTTGCCGAACTGCAACAATCCCTAAACTGGCAGATCCGGCATAAACCCTACTTGCCGCGGGACCGTTGCCAAGAAGAACAGCCTTGCCTATTTACTAAGCTATTCTTCCCGAGGATCGCTGATCGTGCGGTCCGTCGTCCATAAGTAATGACAGAACAGCATTGCCAACAATGACTGATTGAGAATTGTATTGCTTTCGGAGCCTGTGATGACAACACCAGTGGCAATTCCAGAAATGGAAACACTCAAACGCGCTCGAGGCGTAGGCGAGTTGGAAAGACTGCTTGGCACGGAGTTCGATGTGTGGGTTCGTTCCGAGGAAGTATGGGAGTGTCTGGGCGCGTTCCATGGGCAAACGTATACCGACTTCCTCGTCTCGGATCGACTGGAGACTCTCTGGAAGTCCCAACAGCCCTCGGTAGAGGAAATCGAGTCGGGTCAATGTTTGGTTGTGATCCCCAAGAAAGATCTGAGCCAACGGATCGCGTATGCCTTGACCTGCGTGGTTGAAACAGATTCTCCAGGCGTGCTACTTTTCGCGATTGAACAAAGCGACCTCGTCAATCAACACGAGGAAGAACTGGAGCGTCTCCGTGAGGAGAACACCGCTTTCTTGCGTCAAGTCAGTGAGGACTTCGAGGAGCTGACGTTTCTCCGTTCGATGGCGGAGCACCTGACGCTCGAAGATAGCAACCAAGGACTCACGCGGCTCACCGACTACACGCTTTCATTACTGGGCCAGATCGTCGGCGTGGAACACCTATATTTTCTCGATAGCCGAGAAGGACAGCCGCGAGTTCAGGCCGCATGGAGCGAAACCGCTCGCGACATACCTGCTTTTGAAGCCTGGCAACTGGAAGCTCTCACGCAAGATTTATCCGAGGTGATGGGTGAGCGACCCCTCGTCAGGAACTCGATCCATGTTGAAGACTTGGGCCATCGCCTGCAAGGAATCAAAGAACTGGTGATCGTGCCAGTATCGTCGACCATCGCTCAACTCGGTTGGCTGCTGGCAATTAATCGTAGCGGTCGACAAGCCGCTTTATGCACCGAAGTCAGTTGGAAACTGAGCCAACATGAACTCGGCACCCGCGAAGCGTCGCTGCTTTGCACGGCCGCCGCGATGTTGGCGTCTCATGCCAACAACCTCTCATTGCTTGAAGAGCGAGAGAACCTGCTGGTGAGCGTGGTGCGTACACTGGTGTCCGCCGTTGACTCGCGCGATCCGTATACTTGCGGTCACAGCGAGCGCGTGGCGCTCTACGCCAAACGCTTAGCGGAAGAAATCGGCCTGGCCGACGAGGAATGTGAAAAAATCTATCTGACCGGCTTGCTGCACGATTTAGGCAAGATCGGCATCAGTGATTCGGTCCTAAAAAAATGTGGTCCACTCAGCGGAGAAGAGTTCGCCGAAATCCAACGCCACCCCGACCTCGGCTGGGCCATTTTACAGGAACTCGAACAGTTCGCTTACGTGCTCCCCGGCGTGCTGCATCATCATGAGCGCTACGATGGAAAAGGCTATCCTGACAATTTGCCTGGCGAAGAAACCCCGCTGGCAGGACGCCTGTTGGCCGTGGTTGACTCCTTCGATGCGATGACGTCGGATCGACCGTATCGCGCGGGCATGCCGCTCGAAAAGGCGCTCGAAATTCTGGGCGATGGCGCGGGAACTCAATGGGACGCGCAGTTGGTCGATAAGTTTTTGCGGATTCTGCCCGACATTCTGGAAATTCGCGGTTCCTATCGCCGCCCTCCCCTACCCACGCGCAAACTGGCTGAGTCGGAGTCATAGCCACGGATGACTGGTCTGCCAGTCCGGCAGACCGGACACGGAAGAAACACGGATTGGAAAAGAAATACAGGAACTTGACACCATTCGTTGGAATTTATCCGTGCTAAATCTGTGTTTCATCCGTGGCTCACAAATTCCCGCTGTCGGCTTGCGGCGCGCGTTCACGTTAATCGAGCTCACCATCGTGCTCTTGATCGTGTCGATCATGGCAGCGGTCGCGGCACCAAAATACAAGGAAAGCTTGGCGAGCTTTCGCTTGAAAGCGGTCGCCCAGCGGGTTGCAGGCGACATTCGCCAGGCACGCCGACTCGCGCAAGCCAACAGTGCGCCGCAGGCCATCGTGTTCGACGTGGCCACGAATAGTTATTCGCTCACGGGCATCATCGACAAGGATCGTCACACGCGTACCTATCAATTCTCCCTCGCGAGCACGGAATATCAATGCGAACTTGTTTCGGCCAATTTCAACAATACGACCACTTTGAGTTTCAACGTCTACGGTCGCCCCCTTTATACCGGCTCGGTGGTTATGAGTTGCGGTGGGATCTCTCAAACACTCGTTGTCGATGAAGTCGGGCAAGTTTCGGTTATGTAGATAAAGAATAATAGCCACGGATTGAACACGGAGGAAACACGGATGGGGGGAGTGAATTGGTATCCATACACCATTTGCTGGAATTCGACTTAAATTCATCCGTGTTAAATCCGTGTTTCATCCGTGGCTAAATTCCTACCGCCGTGGCAAGTGTGAGACTGATTAATACAGCCACGAAACATTGAAATTCATACACAATTCTCGAAATAAACTGTTTTTTGAAGCTTGGTCAAGAAAAATGAGACGACAGGGATTAACGCTGCTGGAGCTGGCCGTCAGTCTGGCCTCAAGCACCATCCTCGTGGCGGGGTTGGCCGGTTCGCTCTATATTTCCAGCCAAGCGCTCCCTAACCCTGATGACCCCGCACGACAATCCGCTCAGGCGGCGACGGTCGTGCGCGAAATCATGTCGGATGTCGGTTTGGCCCTGTCTTTCACCGAGCGCACTTCGCGGGCCATCACCTTCACGGTTCCCGACCGCAACGGCGACAATGCACCAGAAACAATTCGCTACGCGTGGTCCGGCACGGTGGGTGACCCACTCACCTATCAATACAACGGAGGCAGTGTCGTCACGATTGCCACCGACGTGCAGAACTTCAACCTGGAAGCACTCACACGGGTCATGCTCGCCGAAGCACTCACGGCTCCGGTGGCCTCGAACGTCGTCTTCGAGGAATTCACCAAAGCCAAAGCGGCAACCAATGTGGCGACGATTTCCGTTGCCAAACCGCCGAGCACGGTTGAAGGGAGCTTGCTGATCGCCGCTGTTTCTCTTGATGGTGAGGCGCGAAGTTCGCTAGTCGCACCGAGCGGTTGGACGTTGCTGGCAAAGGGGCCAGGAGCGGCTGTGACCAGTCCCGCCACCCAAACATTTGGCGTCTGGTGGAAAATTGCTTCCTCGTCGGAACCCGCGAATTATTCTTTCAACTGGTCGGGGGGCCGACAGGCCTACGCGTGGATCATGCGATTCTCGGGCCATGATGTTAACACCGGCGCGACGATCAATGCGTTTGCCATGGATTCGCTCGGCGGCCTAGGATCGTTGACCCCCAACTCGCCAGCCGTCACAACAACCGTCGCTAACGCGATGATCCTACGGCTGGGAGGCTTTGATAGCAGCCGCTTCGCCAGCTACGATGCAGGTACTACCCCTGGAGCCCCCGGTCTGCTGTTGCATACCGCTGTCACGACTGATCGAAGTAGCACAAGCACAATAAGCAACTGCTCGGGAGCGGCTGGCTATGTGGTTCAAGCAACTCCAGGCAACTCTGGGGCTTCAACATTTACTCTACTCGTCACCCCGGAACAATACACCACCGTGACCATCGCGATTGCGCCAGCACCGGCGCTTTGAACACAATGAATCCGATCCAACCAACACGTCGAGCGTTGACGCTCTTGGAAATCGTTGTCGCCACGATGGTGACCGGTGTGATGTTGGTGGCTGCGCTTGATTCGGTGGGTGCCGTTTTTAACACTCACAAACTGAACGCCGAACGACTGGCCGGTCCCAGCATCGGCCACGAATTGATGGCTGAAATCCTGGCGATGCCGTACAAGGATCCCACGTCCAGCACTGTGATTGGTCCGGAAGGGGGTGAGTCGACCACCAATCGGAATGCCTTCGATGATGTCGATGACTACGATAATTTGAACACACTGGGACTGCGGACGAAAAGCGGCGTGGTCCGCGCGGGATTCACCGGCTTGCGCACCCAGGTCGACGTGCAGTGGGCTGGAGTTTTAACAGGATTAGATTGGATCTGGGACACCGGGCTCAAGCGGATCACCGTCACGGTCACCTCGCCTAGCGGCGAAGTGACCGTCCTGAAAGCCTACCGTTTCGACAACGGGATGCTCGAACAGGCACCGGCGGTCGATACCTCCGCCGTGACTTGGATAGGCGCGGAATTGCAACTCGGCACGACATCAAAACCCGCGCGGATGGGAACGAACCTCACCAATCACACTCCCGATGCGAATTAGGAATAGAGTGTAGCATGGCCCCCTGGGCCGTGAGTGTCATGGATTCTTCACGGACCATGCTACGTTTGGGATAATCGAAAGGCCGTTTCATGCTATTTTATGCAAAGAAAAAACGATCAGCCACCTCGCCGAACGGCAGCGTTTATGTGGCCGTTTTGGGGGTTGCGTTGATCGTCGCCGTCATTGGTGTCTCCTCGGTGCATGTAGCGCGGGTCGAAACGCGACAAGCCGTGGCCCTCGATGAAATGTCTCGTGCCCGGCTGACGGCTCAATCGGGAGTGGAATGTGTGTTGGCCAAGATCAAGAGCGATTTGAATTGGCGTGATACTTATGAACATGGCGTTAGTAACCTCATCGATTATCTGTCGAACCCGATTTCCGTCTCGGGATCAAGCTCGGTCTCTTTTGAGTTCACGCTCTCTGATAACGATGGCGATCTCAGCGACGACGACCAAGACGCGGTAATAGTCCATTGCGTTGGCACGGCAGGTAAAGCTCGTCACGTGATCGAAGTGCTGCTCCAACCCACTGGCGAAGGACTGACCTGCTTGAGCGCTTCGCTTCATGCGGGGGGAAATATTGTCTATGAGGGAAATGTGAACACCAACCAAACGGTAAGTTCCAATGGCAACATAGAACCTTTCGGCGGCGGTGCCGCCATCATCGGTAACGCGCAGGCCGTGGGGTCTATCTCGGGCAGCATCTCGGGCACTAGCCAACCGGGCATGAATCCCCCCTTGGAGATGCCTGATACTTCGAGCGTCTTCGAGTACTATATCGCCAATGGCACGCCGATCACTTACAGTCAACTGCCCGCGGGAAGAATCGAGCAAGTCGTTCTGAGCGCGAGCAATAATCCTTATGGAACTCAAGTGGTGAATCCCCAGGGAATCTATGTGATCGATTGTCAAGGCAATCAAGTCACGGTCAGGAACAGCCGCATTCAGGCAACGCTTGTCTTCTTGAACGCAAACGCAGGGGTGCAACTCTCCAATAGTATCTTGTGGCAACCAGCCATTGCTAATTTTCCAGCTTTACTTGTGCAAGGTAATGTCTCGATGAACTGGCAACACAGCATAGAGCTCTCCGAACCCTCACTGGGAATAAATTTTAATCCTAGCCACACGCCTTACCAATCCGTGTCGGACGCAGATCTTACCGATCGCTACCCGGGACTCATCACCGGTATTGTCTATATGACAGGTGAGTGGATCACGGATGGTCAGACGAAAATTCAGGGCACGGTTGTTGTTGGGTCGAATGTGGATACGGCCCTTACAGTAAACCTGACTTACCAATCCTCATTTTTCATGAACGCCCCCCCCGGTTTCACTGCCGGCACGGAAATGGAGCTTGCTCCTGGCACTTGGAAACAAGTGGCTTATTGAGAAATATGAAAGTAGCATGGCCCCCTGGGCCGTGAATGATTGTTTTCGACACGGGCCAGGGGCCCATGCTACATATTAAGTCCCTCACTTCCATTCCGGCTTGCGCTGGGCCAAGAACGCCGCGATGCCTTCTTGGGCGGCTTCCGTCGTGAAGGCGGTGGCCTGCATCACGGCTCCAGCGGTAAGCTGTGTTTCGAGTTGCTCGCCCATGGTTTCGTTCAAGAGCCGCTTGGTGAGTTGCAAAGCCTGCGGGGCACCTTCTGCACACTCGCGTGCCAGTTCGACGGCCCTAGCCCAAACCTTGTCTGGCTCGACTAGTTCGTGAAAGATGCCCAATCGTGCTGCTTCTTGGGCGTCGATGGTGGTTGAGCTTAACAACAAACGAGCGGCCTGGCCGGCCCCTAGCCGATGGCAGACCAACGGCGCGACCACCCCCGCCACCAAACCACGTCGTGGATCGGGAAGTCCAAACGATCCCGCGTGCGAGGCCACGACGATGTCGCTGGCCATCACCAACCCCGCCCCAGCAGAAAGTGCCGGGCCATTGACGGCGGCGATAATTGGTTTTGTGATTTCCAGCATTCGCAGCAGCAAATCGCGATAGTCCGCGGCATCCTCGCCCCAACGATCTTCCGACTCAGCCCACTCCACTTTTTGCTGACTGGTGTCGTTGATCTCTTCGAGGTCGGTGCCGCTGCAAAACGCCTCGCCGGCCCCGGTGAGAATGATCGCCCGGACCCGTTTTTCTCGGTACAAGTCGTCGAACGCTTCGGTCAACTGATGCACCATGATCCGCACGAGCGCGTTGCCATGGTCAGGTCGATTCAGGATCACCGTGCCGACATTGTCGATGACTTTGACTTCCACAAGCGCGCTTTGCATGTACATCGCGGTATCACAACCATTCACGAGCAGGGCGGGTGTCGACGGAAAGCACGATTCGCTCGGCAGCAACGGGGACAAGCATCGTCTTGGTAAAAAGCTGAATCGAAGGGAGCGGAGCCACAATAGTTCCGTCGGAGTGCTGCCTGAGCCAAAATTGTAGCGAATCAACGAACTGTTGGCATGTCTCGCGCGAGTTCGCCTGATATTCCAGCCTGACGAGCAAATCACCCTCATTTTCCGCGCGGCCCGTAGGGACAAACTTCTTGATTGTGATCGGCTGCTCTGAAAATTGGTCTCGGCAAAACTCCCTCAAATTGGCCAACTGGACAGAAGACATTTCGATCAGCACCGTGGCACGAAATCCCTCGCTCATGGTCAGTCGCATGTTCCAAAACTTTGAGCAGGCATTTTCAGCGACTGGCGCGAACAACTCCCCGCTCGCCCCCTGGTCCAACTCAATCCGGCCATCGGCAAACGCTTCCACAAGGAGATCAACGAACTGACTCGCGGCAGTCAGTTTGCCCAAGAACTGCTTGTCGTCCCAGCCGCACAGACCTTCGCTGACCGCCGCCGCCAGAAACGGAGCACTCAAGTCATAGGCCCCGGCCACGACGATCCGGGCTCCCTCGACAAGAGCCGTCGCGAACGGTCCGCCGCCAATTTCCACTTGAGCGGAGAGCACATTCGCCAAGTCGATTTTCTTCATTGCAGGCAAAAAATCGTCGATATCTGCCAGCACATTCTCACCACGGATCGCGGCGATCGGCATGTCGGGGCTGCCATGCTCGCTGAGAAATTCGGCCAGCGCTTCCATAGCCCCCACGACATTCAGCCCGCCGATGTTGGTTGCCACCCGCAATTGAGGACGCAAGTACAAAGCTTTGTGAACAATCTTGAACTCTTCTCGAACTCCACCAGTCGTAAATTTGATGTCTTGGGGATTCCAGGCCTCCGCCGGTTGCTCATGAAACCAATCGAGTTGTAGCACATCGGGTTCGGCTTGATTCAACAGCCGACTTAAATTGGACTCGATGCGCTTCCCGGAAATAATGCAACGAGCCAATTTCATTTTTGGAAACCTGCATCCCTGACAAGAAGATCGAAGCCCGTAGTTAATGAATTGGGTTTGCCAAAACCCAAGTTATTCTAGCAAACTTTGCTCTCGACCAACCGTAGGCAGATGGAGTTGTTTCTCACAGGAAAGGTGTTATTGTCGATGATTCTGCCGCTTATCGGATCAAGACCGACGTCTGTCACTTCCAATCGTTTCGGAGCTTCTCATGACTGACCCCCACCCTCCGGCGGCTCCACGGCACCGACAGATTGGGCGCTTCGCCGTGTTGGGGTTTGCCCTCGGTGCCGCTTTGGCCGCCTACAAATTCGACTTATTCTCAACAGGGCAACCACCGACGACCGTCGTCGAAGCTGGCTCTAATACCAGTAAGAGTTCAACACCACCGGAAAAAGCTCCGGCAGGCATGGTCTGGATTCCCGGCGGCGAATTCCAAATGGGCAGCAATTCAGAGATCGGCTGGGCTGATGAAAAGCCGGCACATCAGGTGCATGTGGACGGCTTTTGGTTGGACGAAACGGAAGTCACCAACGCCCAATTCGCCAAGTTTGTTGACGAAACTGGCTACAAGACGACCGCCGAGAAGGCACCGACGCTGGAAGAAATCATGAGTCAAGTTCCCCCTGGTACGCCGCCTCCCTCCACGGACATGCTCATCGCGGCTTCGATGGTGTTCTCGCCACCACAGACTGAAGTGCCACTCAATGATTTCAGCCAATGGTGGCAATGGGTGGCGGGGGCTGATTGGCGGCATCCTGAGGGACCTGAAAGTTCCATCGTCGGTCGCGAGAATCACCCCGTCGTGCATATTTCTTGGTACGACGCGGCCGCTTACGCCAAGTGGGCCGGCAAGCGTCTCCCCACGGAAGCGGAATGGGAATGCGCCGCGCGCGGTGGCCTCAAGGGTCAAGACTTTACCTGGGGTAGCAAAGCCCCTGCCGACGATTCTCGCCTAGCCAACATTTGGCAAGGGACGTTTCCATACGACAACACAGCCATCGACGGCTTCACCAGGACGGCCCCCGTCAAATCCTTTCCGCCCAACGGCTATGGTCTCCACGACATGGCGGGAAATGTCTGGGAATGGTGTGGCGATTGGTATGATCGCGGGCTCCACTCGCGCTTGGCTGCTGAAAAAATTACCCGAAACCCTAATGGCCCTACCGAAACCAGCGATCCCGAGCAACCATTCGCCGACTTAAGGGTTCAGAAAGGAGGCTCATTTCTGTGCCATGAGTCTTATTGTCTCCGTTATCGCCCCAGCGCGCGCCATGGTGGTGCGCCCGACACGGGGATGTCGCACCTCGGTTTTCGCTGCGCCAAGGGGCAAGGAACGCCGTAAGTTTCGATTGGAAAAGGGTTTATCCTTCTAGTGGGGGCTTGTATTTCGGCAACTCTCAAGGCAGCCCATTTACCTCGAAAAGTTACGAATCAATAAGATTCAAAGTATTTTTGGGAAAACTGTTGACAGCAGCGATTACTCGGTTAGATTCACAAGTGTTGTGGGGCAGTGAATAGTTCGCCCAATTAGAACTATCCCGCAGTGGATATTGCCGCCGAACTTCTCGTTGTTTACGAGGAAGTTGTGCAGTACCCGAGCTTTTCCATCACATACGTTGCCAGTTGATAATTCTGCTGCGTTGCAGTTACATCTTTTGAGAGGGTGACCTAATGACCGGGACAACATCTAAGGGACTTTTCAAACTCTTCGCCGTTCTTGCGTTGTTAGTGAGCGCCGCTCCGACATCTCAAGCAGGTATTCTAAACGGCTTTGCTCCTAACTTTGGAGGTTGGACAGGTACTGTTCCGTTCAACAACGGAGTCGGACTGAGTGGTACGATCGACTACGCGGTTCTCACCGCTGCTCAGTTCAACGCAAATTTTGGTGGCTTGGGATATGTCCCAGGTGACGCCCTTGTTTACACATATCAAGTCGAAGTGGCGGGTAGCCTCGGTGTGTCGGCTGAGA
>JAWXAV010000164.1:0-6649 GCA_034439695.1 Bythopirellula sp.
AACTTTTGACCTCGTGGCATCGAATGCCCTCCTTCGTGTGTTGCCCAACTCTTGGATTCTCGCTCCAAACGTGGACTCGGGTGAAGGGGGCAGGTCAAGCCCAAGCCATGAATTGCGTACAGGCAATTCAGCCTTTTTTGGGGATGTTTCCCGTAATCAAGGAACAGCCGCCTAGGCTGCGGTTACGTCGAGATTGTGATCATTACGCATGTTAAAGCGAACCTGCCCCACAAGATCGAAAACCAAGCGTTATAACACGCTGCGCTTCGAACATCTCGAGCCAAGACTGGCTCTTGATGCGGAGGGTTCGATTCTCGGAACCGACGTGCATCTCACGCTGAGCTTTGCGGCGGACGGGACTTCAATTGCTGGGCAAACAAATGAACTCGCCAGCCTGTTCGACGCGATTGCCCCCAGGGCCGTTTGGCAAGAAAAGATTTTGACCGCCTTCCAAACCTGGGCGGTCCATACAAATGCGGATATCGGAGTGGTTTCTGACGGGGGCCAGGCCTTTGGCTCGGGCGGTGCCAGTCAAGAGGATAGTCGGTTTGGCGATATCCGGATCGGTGCGATCGAGATGGCTTCCAATGTGGCGGCTGTCTCCGTGCCCGTCGATGGGATTGTTTCAGGAACGTGGTTTGCCGACGTCCTGTTCAATACGGCCTACAACTATCAAACAATCGACGACATCCTCGCGATTGCCCTGCATGAAGCTGGCAATGTCTTTGCCTTGGAAGACAACAATGATCCCAACTCTCCCCTGTTTTCGGGCGATCCACCGGTCGTCAGGGAGCCAACGGCAACTGATATTGCCCTCCTCCAACAGCTGCACGGTGTACGCGCACCTGACCTAAACGAGGTGTCTCTCGAGAACGGCAATGTAACGACCAATAACGACACCATAACGAGTGCGTCTGAGTTGTTGACAGGCGAATTCAACGAATCGGGTCAAGGCAGTGCTCCCACTGTCGTGTATGGTGACATCGGAGCGAATACCGATCACGATTTCTTCTTCATCGACCCGCCCAGCAACTATGGTGGTGCGCTGACGGTCGAGGTCCGTTCGCTGGGTATCAGTTTGCTCAAACCACGTCTTCGTGTTTTTGACCAGAATCAAGTGCTCGTCGCGGAAGGAGTCTCCGCGGAGTTTGGCGGCGATCGATTAACCGTCAATTTGCCAAGCATCAACCAAGACCAGCGCTATTACTTCCAGGTGAGCAGTTCGGACGGCGCTGCCTTGAATGTCGGCGGCTACTCTCTGGTAGTTGCTTTCGACGACGAAAATCTAGCAACTCCCGCTCAGATCGATGAGTTGGCTGGGGGGGCCTATCGACATTTGCCGGCGGACGAGCTGGCAGAGTTTTTTGATTCTGAGGAAGACTTTTTCAACGACGACGATCACACCGATGATACGATTCTCAGCGCCGTGGATTTAGAAACTTTTCCCGGCTTTGCCGAGGGAATAAGATATCGAACCATCGGTAGTATCGACGATGCGACTGATGTCGACTTTTATGCCGTCGATGCGCCTGAACTTCTCGGCACGCCTCTCGACGTGATGACAATTTCCCTGCGATCCCTCGAATTCGGCGGGCTAATTCCTCAAATCACGGTCCTTGATGAAGACAGCAACATTATTCCAGCGATAATCATTGCCAATGGAGCCGGTGACTTTATCGTCCAAGTCGAGGGAATCATCCCTGATGAGGATTACCTGATCAAAGTCGCGGCGGCCAATCCGGGGCAACTTTTCGATACCGGCAATTACAACTTAGTCGTGAGCTTTGCCAGCGACGTTGTCGCGTTCGAATCGCTGGGGCTTGACCCCCTGCCAGCGCTTGGCAACGGCACCACTCAGAATCTCCACACCTTCTATGTGGGTAAGCCTCAATTGTTCCACTTTGTCGTGGAGGCTGAGAATGTTGCTGTCAGCACTCCCACGGTCTTGGTGGCCACGATCTATGACGATCAAAATCAACCCGTTTATCAGTTGAGTACCCGGCCTGGAGAAACTCGTTCGCGGGAAGCCGTCTTGCTTGCTCCGGGAACGTACACCATGCGCGTGGTTGTCTTAACACTCAATGGCAGTGTGCCCCCTGAGATTCAATACGATATCCGCTGGGCCGCTATTTCCGACCCCTTCGTCGGTGATCCGAACGATCCGACGGCCAATCCGTTTGCCTGCTCGGAGCCGGGCTTGGAAGGTTTCTTTTGCTACCCTGGCGATATCATTTCCGAGGATCCCACCTTGTGGGATACCTTTATCGAAAGTTTCTCGACCCCACCCACGGATTTTGACCCCGCGGAAACACTCACCACCCTGTTTGGCGATTGGTGGACGTGGGTGTGGGCCGCGTTCTCGACTAACGGGCCAGTTTTTGCCAACGACGATCAGTACAACACCGCGAGTGGCGCTGCGCTGACTGTGACCGGGAATTTGTCAGCCAATCTGCTCAGCGCGTTCACCGTCGGCCAGGCGAATGGCCTCTTGGCCAATGATATTGACCCGGAAGGCGGAGATTTCGTGGCCTTGCTGAGCACGAATGTCTCGCACGGGACTTTGGTGCTTCAACCCGATGGTGGTTTCACTTACACTCCCAACCCTGGATTCCAGGGCATGGACCTGTTCACCTACATCGCTTACGACTTCGCTAACCAATCCAATACGGGCACAGTCAGAATTATCGTCGGCAATTCCGCCGACTTTAATGGCGATGGCGGTGTGAGCGGCCGTGACTTTCTCGCTTGGCAACGTGGCTACGGCATCTCCGGCGGGGCGACTCTTGCGGATGGTGATGCGAATGGCGATTTAATCGTTGATGGCCTGGATTTAGCGATTTGGCAAGACCAGTATCCCGGCTCCACCACTCCGGAACCCAGTCAAGGAGATGCCGACGCGGATGGTGATATTGATGGCCGCGATTTTCTCGCTTGGCAACGTGGCGTTGGTATCAGCTCGGGGGCTCTGCCCGCCGATGGCGATGCCAATGGCGACCAAGCTGTCAACGCGCTGGATCTCGAGATTTGGCAACAGAATTACGGAACGTCCCCGCTGTTGGCTGGGTTTACTGACGTAGCAGCCATTTCCCTGGAAAGTGATTCCGCTCAGCAATTTGCCGCCGTGAGCAGCGAACCATCACAAACACTGCCAATAAACGTGGAAACGAGTTTGACCGCTACTGCCAACTCATTCCACGGTTTTCTGATGGCACCTACCTTGGCAGGGCAATCCACCGAACCATTGCGGCCTGCCTCGATAAGCACGGCAACTCCGGCAAGTCTCGCTAGCGGATTGGCCAGGGAGCGTGATCAGCAACTCATAGATTCTCCTGCTGCTGCGACTCTGCCGAGCGAATTCGACCCCACCCCAGAAGAGTCAGCCAGCGACAATCTTAGTTCCTTGGTGTTGGCTTGGGATCAATTCGCCGAGGAAATGGTCCAAGGTGCTGCCGAGGCGTATACTTTGGCTCGCAGTCCGCGTGTGCTACGCAGATGGCTCGGCAACTAAAGTGCGTTATGGCCTCGCGTCAATCACATCGTGGTCTTGGCTCTGTTAGCAAGCCCGCGATGTTGGGTTTTACGCTCGTGGAACTTTTGGTCGTCATCGCGATCATTGGCATCTTGGTCGGGTTGTTGCTACCCGCCGTGCAGTCGGCACGAGAGTCAGCGCGACGGATTCAATGTGCCAATAATCTCAAACAGTTAAGTTTGGCGATATTAAATTATGAACAGGTGAACAAAACCCTGCCCGCATGTGGGCTCGTTAATCCTCGCTACGACCAAAAGTATGAAGTCGATATCTACAATCCCTTTTCAGGAAAGCAAATGAGCTGGATTGTGCTTGTTCTGCCTTTTCTGGAGCAAGCCGCCTTGTACGATGAATTTGATCTTTCACTGACACTCGCTAACCAACCTCGCGAACCGCAGAAGAAGTTCATTTCCAGCCTACTTTGCCCCAGCGATGAGGCTCAAAACCGGGTCTACAAACTTCTTAAGGCAGGGATTGGGCTGAGTTTCGTGGATGTCGCCAAAGGAAACTACGCGGCTTTTGTGAGTCCCTTTCATGTCGACCTACAGTACCTCTACCCAGGTGCCTTGATTGGCGAGCCAACCTTACTCAGCAGCATTGAGGATGGCAACTCCACGACTCTGGTGATGAGCGAGGTCCGCACCCTCGATAACGAGAAAGACGAACGCGGAGCGTGGGCCTTGCCCTGGAACGGTGCGAGTCTGCTTGCCTTTGACATGCATCCCATGGACTGGTCGCATGAGCATGATGGCACGGGGGCCGGTGATGCCTTTATTACCGAAAATCGCAGCCCCTATGTCGCCAATCCTGATAGCCGGGCCGAAGCTCAATTACCCAATAATCAAGGGCTGAACAAGGACACCACCAAGCATTGTGATGAAACGCTGGCTGCCCTCTCAAGCACGGCTCAAATGCCTTGCTCGCTGCATATTGGTACGATTGGAGTCAATGGTTACATGTCCGCCGCGCCGCGCAGTTTGCATCCCGGCGGCGTCAATGCCTCTTTTCTTGATGGCCGCGTTAGTTTTTTGATCGACGAGATCGACGAAATCGCGATGGCTTACATGGTCAGCATCAACGATGGGCTGGTGACTGGCGAGTAGATAGCCAGTAGGCCGAGGCCGCGAATTCCATCTGTACGTAACGCTGTGCCGAGATCTGTACGTAACGCCGTCCCTGGCGTTCCGGGAATTTCCACGCCAAGAACGCAACGCCGCGAAGGGCGTTCCCTACAGATTTCTCGCTTTCATCGGAAGCGCCCACTTGCGGATTGTGGCGAGTGGTTGAGAATAAAGCCGTAGGCCGTCCGCCAAGTTTTCACCGTTGGGGTTCAAAAAGTGAAGCATCAAATCTCGTCGCCGTCTTGGATGTTGCTAAAGTCTCGGACCATCGTTTCGATAGTGCTACTCGGTACTCTGCTGGGATGCAGCGGCGGACCAACAGCGGTCGAGATACCCAGTTTCGATCCCGAAGGAGCCGCCGAGCAAGCACTGGCTACCTACGACACGGACAAAGACGGCTTTGTGGCGGGAGAGGAACTGGAAATGGCGCCAGGCTTGAATGCCGCAATAAAGAATTTCGATATCGATGGAGATGGCAAAGTCTCCAGACAAGAGGTCGCCGAACGAGTCCGAACCTGGGAAAAAATGAGTATCGGTTTAATGAATCTCAATTGTTCCGTGACGCTCGACGGCCAGCCACTAGAGAATGCAACGGTTACATTTGATCCCGAAGAATTTTTGGGAGGTGCAACTCAACAAGCCATCGACACCACGTCTTCGCTTGGAACCGCTAGCCCCAAGATTCCCAAGGAAAAACGCCCTAGTCCTGACGCCCCTCCCGGTATTCAGGCAGGACTCTACAAAGTGCGCATCTCGAAAATGGTAGCTGGTAAGGAAACAATTCCGGCGCAGTACAATGTAGAAACCATCCTAGGGCAGCAGGTTTCGAAAGACGATATTGCAATTGCCAACAAGAGAGTGATTTTCACCCTAAAAAGCAAATAGCAGAGTTGCTCTCCAGAATTCTGAGGAGGCATAAAGAAAACCGTTAGCTAACTGCCGAACATACGCTCTAGGTTAGCAGAGGCCCTCAGCGTGGATCGTTTACGGGCTTTCCACGGATCGACCATCAAACCGATTCGCCGAATAGCTGTGTACGAAAGGATCAATGTCGTAGTTGATTGATCGAACGGAGCCATCGCAATATACCATGTGAAATGCAGCCGGATGGGCACTTCCCCAAATCGCCGAGTTCTCGTAGTTTGGTGTGTCGGCACGCGGTTGAAAGTTTTCTTGGGTGGTAACTGTATCTAGGTCTGCATTCCAAGCACGGCGTTGGTTGTCCCACTCGTAGCCACAATAGGCTGCTTGATTCGAGTTGAGAGAATAACCGGGCTCACCAGCGGCAGCCGCGCCGGGATACTCCGCTGGCTGCATGTACTTCTCACCAACAAAGTAAGTATTGGAAAGTCCATCAGGTATTTGCTGGATGGCCACTTCGCTAGCGATTCCCACCACTCCGCTTTGGCAGTAGTTGCGGGCTCCGCCACGAGAGGCAGGCCCAGTGCAGTCCGTGGTCACTTTGCTTGGGTTGGATAGAGCCGCTTCGAGAGCGCTCTCGGCAGCCGTATAGTTATTGCCGCTTGGAGCGGGCAATCCCTGCGCCCATGAATCACCATCATAATAGATCGAGTCGCCTGAACTGGCAGCATAATCAGATTTGAATGCACCTGTGGTGGTGGTTAATGGCCGTACCCAAGTACCCAGGTTCTTAACAGGAGAGTTCCACACGCACAATGGTAGACGGGCAGCGCTACGAGAGGGACAGATAAACGTCTCCACTGGCGTTTGAATCAACTGGGTCATGGCTGCTTGGTGAGGAGCCGTACCAATCGTTGTGCCCGTACCTAAATTACGCAGGTTTTGCTGTTCGATAAAGGAAAGTAGGCTGTAGACCCAACCCGCAGGCTGTGATTTGCCATAGCCTCGATTAGGATCGGGCCCCCAATCGAATGTCCACCCTCCCGACGGAAAGAACTTGTGCGTGCTCTCATGATTCAGCGCACCTAGCCCCATCTGCTTGAGATTGTTCTGGCACTGCGAACGCCGGGCGGCTTCG
>JAWXAV010000165.1:0-11786 GCA_034439695.1 Bythopirellula sp.
AACATAACCAGCCCCCAGATCCCAGCCCCCAATCCCTAACAAGGAGAATTGTCGTGACGAAAGTGGAAGTGCAAGTTTCTTGTCCCGTGTTTGACTCATTCCGCGTGCAGCAGGTGGCGGGAATGTTTGATGTGTCGCTCTCAGAAAAATGCAGCGAGCGGTTTGCAGTGGAATTGCCGACGCTTGACGAGCCTTGGGAGGTGGGTTTGATTGTCGGCCCTTCGGGGAGCGGCAAGAGCACGATTGCGCGCGAGTTTTTTGGTGAGGAACTGTACAGCGAATCCGAGTGGCCGACCGACAGGGCGGTGGTGGATTGTTTTGGCGAGTTGCCGGTGCGGCGGGTCGTGGAGCTGTTCACGGCGGTGGGGTTTAGTTCGCCGCCGTCGTGGGTGAAGCCGTATCAGGTGCTCAGTTGTGGCGAGCGGTTTCGGTGTGATTTGGCTCGTGCACTCGCGGAAGGCTATCGGCTGTCGGCTTTCGGCTGTCAGCCAGATCAATCATCTTCCCGAGAGCCAATAGCCGAGAGCCAACAGCCCCTTGTCGTTTTCGACGAGTTTACCAGCGTGGTGGATCGGAATGTGGCGAAGGCGTGTTCGACGGCGATTGCCAAGGGGATTCGGCGGGGGAACATTCCGTGTCGGTTCATTGCGGTGACTTGCCATTACGACGTGGCCGAGTGGTTGGAGGCGGATTGGGTGCTAAATATGGCCACGGGTCGGCTCGAACGGAGGCGGCTTCGGCGGCCGACGATTCATGTGGAAATCCATCGCTGCCAAGTGGCTGCTTGGCCATTGTTTGCGCGACATCACTATCTGAGCGGTTCGCTCGCGCCGGGGGCACGTTGTTACTTGGCGACGTGGAAGGGCGAACCCGTGACATTCTGCGCGACGATGCCAATCATCGCCCAGAAAAATCATCGCCGCTTCACGCGGATTGTCACGCTGCCGGATTATCAGGGAATGGGGATCGGCATGAAAGTCGTCGCGGCGGTGGCGGAGCTGCACCGCGCGGAAGGACTGCGGATCAACGTCACGAACAGCCATCCCGCGCTGATTCGGCATTGCAAGCACTCGCGGTTGTGGAAAACGGTGAATGTGAGGAAAGCGGGCGCGAGTTCGCGTGGTTCGGGGCGGTTCAAGTCGTATCGGAGCGCGACGGGGCGGGCGGTGGTGTCGTTTGAGTACATCGGTGAGCAGGTGAGTAAGTAATGAAGTGAGTAAGTAATGAAGTAGCCGCGATGCGACGCATCGCCGGGGGACCGGCCAACAAGTCTGTTGGCGGCTATTTGGAACGTCAGGAGGAAGGGATGAGCAACGATAAATTCAAGGAAGAAAAAAACACTTTGCGGGCGATGATTTTGATGGGGTGCGATCGCGAGATGGCGGCGAAGGGGGTGGGCTGGACTGTCGAGCGTCTGCGTGAGGTGTTGCGCGATGATCCGGAGTTGGCCGAGGTGCTGCTGCGTGCCGAGGGGCACGCGGAATACCAGCGGATGCGGGCCCTGCACAATGCCACGAAAGATGAGAAGCATTGGCGGGCCGCGACGTGGTGGTTGGAGCGTCGCGCCCAGAATCGTTATGCGCGGCGATCGCGCATGGTGACCATCGCAGAGATTCAAGAACTGGTTGATGAGATGGTTGACATGATCTTTGCCGGGGTGACACGGGAAGCGGATCGCGAGCGGCTGGTGACGAATTTGGCCGCGTTCGCGCTGAGTTTGGAACATGAGGCGGGTGGTCAGCCTCCGGCAGCGTTGTTTGTGCTGGAGGATAAACAAGCCAAGGAAGCGGAGGACCGCGAATGAGCTTCAAGGGGAGTGGCGAATTTTTTACGAAGGCTTATCGCTGGGTGTCGCGATTGGCGATGCTGGCCATGTGGCTCTCGCACACGATCAGAGCACGCGGCCGGCAACAGCAACTCGCCAAGCAGCGGGTCGGTCTGGAGACCTTGGCGTGGGGACGGAAATATCTGCCGACGCACTTTCGCCGGGAGCCTTCGCAGATGCACGTCTGGCTCGGCGGGCAACTCGACACGCTGCACCAAGAGCGCGGCACGAAGCTCAATGTGATCGGCCCGCGCGGCGGGGCGAAGTCGACCATCGGCACGCTGTGCTATGTGCTGCGAGCGGCGGTGGAGGGTTGGGAGCGATATATCTGGGTGATCTCCGACACGATGACACAGGCACAAACGCATTTGGACAACATCAAGACGGAGCTGGAAGCGAATCCCTTATTGGCGGAACACTATCCCCTCGCGCGGTGCGAGAGCCGTGGCACGGGTGGCAACCGGATTCAACTGGCCAACGGCACGGTAATTGAATCCTTCGGCACGGGGCAAAGCTTGCGCGGGCGGCGGATCGAGGCCGCGCGCCCTTCGCTGATTGTCTGTGACGATTTGCAGAATGATGGGCACATGGAGTCGGTGAATTTACGCGAATCGAGCCGGGCGTGGTTTCAGGGGACATTGCTCAAGGCTGGGGACAAACGGACGAACATCATCAACCTGGCGACGGCCTTGCATCGCGACGCGTTGGCGATGGAACTGGATCACACGCCGGGTTGGACGTCGGCAAAGTTTCGGGCGATTGAAATCTGGCCCACGAATATGAAGTTGTGGCGCAAGTGGGAAGAGATTTATTGCGACGCGAAGAATCCCCGCGCGCGGGATGAGGCGATGGAATATTTTCAGGAACATCGCGCGGCATTGGAATTGGGCGTCGAGCTGCTGTGGCCCGATGAGGAAGACCTGTACACGCTGATGAAAATGCGGGTCGAGGGAGGGCACACGGCATTTGAGCGGGAGAAGCAAAGCTCGCCGATTGATCCCGAGCGATGCGAATGGCCCGACGATTATTTTGGGGATTGGATTTGGTTTCGCCGGTGGCCCAAGGACATGCGGTTCAAGGTGATTGCGCTCGATCCGAGCAAAGGGAGCGACGCGCGGCACGGCGATTATTCGGCATTTGTGGTGTTGGGCGTGGATGAGCAGGGAATTCTGTACGTCGAGGCAGACCTCGCCCGCCGACCGACGCCGCAGATGGTGGCCGACGGGGTGGCGCTGTGCCAGAAACATGGAGCGGCTGCACTGGGGGTCGAGTCGAATCAGTTTCAAGAATTGCTGGCGGGCGAGTTCGTGGCGGAATTCGCGCGGCAGGGGATTCACGATTGCGTGCTGCATGAGATTCATAACTCAACAAACAAGCAAACGCGGATTCGGCGGTTGGGCGGGTATCTTTCGCAGCGTCGCTTGCGGTTTTTGAGCAAGAGTCCGTCGACGCAATTGCTGGTGGACCAACTGCGGGATTTTCCGTTGGGTTCGTACGACGACGGGCCGGATGCGCTGGAGATGGCGGTGCGGTTGGCGCGCGGATTGTTTGGTGGTGGGACGTGGGACGATGGTTTGGGGGAGAGGTTGGTGGTGGGTGTGTAAGTGTGTAGGTGAGTAAGCCCGGGGATGGCATTCCTCGGGACCAAGAGACCCAGGGAGTGCCATCCCCGGGCTTTATCATTTGTGGAGTTGAAATATGAATGCAATTGAATCGGATCGTTGGGAAACGCGCCTTACCGAGGCGTTTGACTCGTTGTGGGATTTGTTTGTGGATCCGCGCTCCGCGTATCTGGATTACACGGGGCAGATGTGGAACACGCTCTCCGTGGGTGGGCATGGCGGACCGAGGGTGAGCGTGCCGTTTGCCACCGAGGCGGAGCTGGCGGACGTGCGCAATCAGGTGCGGCATTTGGTGAACACCAATGAGTTCGCGATCAACGGTATCGAGAACCGCGTGAGTTATCTGGTCGGCACGGGGCATGTGTATCGGGCTTGCGTGCGGAAGGGGGTCGAGGCACCCGTGGAACTCGAAGCGGAAGTGCAGGCTGTGATCGATGAGTTTTTACTCGTGAATCGTTGGCAAGCACGGCAACAGGAAATTGTCCGGCGCATGGACCGCGATGGCGAAGTCTTCTTGCGGTTGTTCGTGGATGCCGAGGGGATGACGCGCGTACGGTTTGTGGAGCCGGATCAGGTGACGACGCCCCGCGAGCTCGCGAGTGTGCCCGAGGCGAGCTTTGGGATTCATACCGAGAAACGGGACGTGGAAGGGGTGCTGGGGTATTACATTGACGATGAGCCGGTGGACGCGGCGGAGATTCAGCACCGCAAGGCGAATGTCGATGCCAACGTGAAGCGGGGCTTGCCGCTGTATTATCCCGTGCGGAAAAATCTGCGGCGGATCGAGAAGCTGTTGCGGAACATGAGCGTCGTGGCGGAGATTCAGTCGGCGATCGCGCTGATTCGCAAACATCGGGGGGCTTCGCGCTCAGGAGTCGAGCAGTTTGTTGTCGATCAGAGTCAAACGTCAACCATCGGTGGGCGGACGCGGTATCTGTCGCAGTATGCGCCGGGGACGATTCTGGATGCGCCCTCGGGGATGGAGTACGATTTCCCCGCGTCGGGGATTGATGCGAGCAATTTCGTCGCGGTATTGCAGGCGGAACTACGGGCCGTGGCGGCGCGGCTTGTGATGCCGGAGTTTATGTTTACCTCCGATGCGTCGAATGCGAATTACGCTTCGACGTTGGTGGCGGAAGGGCCGGCGGTGAAGATGTTCGAGCGGTTGCAGGGGAATCTCAAGAATGAGGACCGCGAGTTGCTGTGGCGCGTGATCGCGCACGCGGTCGAGGCGGGGCGGTTGCCGCTCGAGGTACACAAGTGGGTGGACATCCAGATCACGCCGCCCTCGCTCGAGGTGCGGAACAGTTTGCAGCAAGCGCACGTGGAAAAGATTGCCTATGAGAAAGGAATTCTCTCGCCGCAGACGTGGAGCTTGAAGTTGGGGCTGGATTATGACCAGGAGCAGAAGAATCTGGCGATGCACGGGGGTCAATAACATTTTCTCTCGCAAAGGCGCTAAGGCGCGAAGCATACTTTGTTTTTGTTGCGCCTTCGCGCCTTTGCGAGAGATTTTTACGAGTGGCCAAAAATCTTTAATGAAATGGCCACTGGGATTTGGTAAAATCAGTCTCATGAGAGCCAACCCTACGATTGAAAAGAGTGACAAGCGAGCCGTCGCGCAGGCGGAGTTTCAGAAGTTGATCGAGAACGCCTGCGTGGCCGGGTTTCATGGGTCGGCGAGCGTGACGATTACCGTCCAGGATGGGCATATTCAGTACACCCGCGTGGCGGTGGAGAGGATGGTGAGGTGAGGGAGGGGGCTGTCGGCTATCGGCTGTTGGCAAGAAATCTGGCCGATAGCTGAAAGCCGACCGCCGATAGCCAAATTGGGTATTTAACAGAGCCACCTAGTGGTATCGCGTTAAGCCCCGGTTGAGACATTTTGTCTCGGCCGGGGCTTTTTTTGTGGAGTCATTTAATGTCATCCCCGCGCAGGCGGGGAACCAGTGGGTGACCATCATTTCTGGGTCCCCGCCTGCGCGGGGATGACGGAGTGTCGGAGCAGCGAAAAGTAGAACCAACAAGGAAAAAAATATGCCAACAGAAGAAAGCTTACAGGAATACACGGACTCGCGGGGTGTGGCTGTGCGGGTTGATCGCGAGGAAGGGGTGTTGTGGGGGGTGAAGTTGATTGGGCTGAGCTCGCGGAATGGGCGGCGGTATCGGGAGGCGGCGCTTGCCAATGCGATTGCGCTGTATGAAGACGCGAAGGTGAATGTGAATCACCCCAAGGACGGGCCGCTCGCGCCGCGGGATTATCAGGATCGGCTCGGCGTGATGCGGGGCGTCGAGTTTCGCGCGGGGGAGGGTTTGTTTGGGAATCTGCATTTCAATCCCAAGCACGCGCTGGCCGAGCAGTTGGCGTGGGATGCCGCGCACAATCCGCGGAACGTCGGTTTCTCGCACAATGTGCAGGCTAAGCTGAGCCGCACGAATGACGGGGTGATCGTCGAGGAAATCACGCGGGTGCAGAGCGTTGATTTGGTGGCTGATCCCGCGGCGACGGAAGGTTTGTTTGAGCAAGAGCAACCTTTTGAAACGTGGGATGCGCTCACGTTGGAAACATTGCGGCTGCATCGGCCTGATTTGCTCGCGGAGATTGAGGCCAGCGGCAGCACGCAACTGACCACGCTCCGTGAAGAAACCGAGGCACGCATCGCCGTGCTGGAGCGGGGTCAGCGGATCAGTGAGTTGTTGGTGAAGCATGGACTGCCCGTGCCGGCGCGGCTGGGCGTGGCAGTACGTGGAGGGCAGCGGATCATCAACGCGGCGTTTATTGAGTCGTTGCTTACGCTAGCGGATGAGCAGGAAGTGGAACGGCGGATCGTCGAGCGGGCGGAGCTGGTGCGGAGTGCGTCGAGTTGGCACGACCAATTGTGGCGCGGG
Organism: Bythopirellula sp.; assembly: GCA_034439695.1. Lineage (GTDB taxonomy): Bacteria > Planctomycetota > Planctomycetia > Pirellulales > Lacipirellulaceae > Bythopirellula. The sequence continues at coordinate 6,337 of JAWXAV010000165.1, forward strand.
TCGCCACGGTCGCGGGATCAATTGGCGATTGGTGAGTCGCGTCGTGAGAGCGAGGCGTCGTCGAGAGATTTCGCGCGGGGGTTGAAGGTTGTGAGGAATTAAGTGAGTAGGTGAATGGTATTGTCATTCCCGCGCAGGCGGGAATCCAGAATGGACCATTAAGTCGTGGTTCCCCGCCTGCGCGGGGATGACGGAAACAGGAGCAATCAAATGGCAAACAACATGCGTTGGCGGTATGGGGAGACCAGTCCGGTGATGATGCCGGTGGATGCGGGGACGGTGATCGAGATTGGCGATCTGTTGTACCTGGCGACCGATGACGTGCGGCCGGCGGGGGTGTTGACTCCGGGCGGGTCGTTGGCGGCGACGCAGGAAGCGTTTCACGACAATTTCGTCGGCGTGGCGATGCAGTGTTCGCCGGCGGGAGTGGCGGATCCGATTCGCGTGGCCACGACCGGTGTGTTCGAGTTCGATTGCGTGTCGGCGACGTTTGATGTGGGGGATTTTGTCGGCGGGAACAATGGGGGCGGGGGTGAACTCGACAATCAGTTGGTCGATGAAGTGGCGACGCCAAATTTGGCGGTAGGCCGCTGCGTGAAGCGCGTGTCACCGGCGGGAACCAAGGTGCTGGTCGACGTGGTGAGCACGCTGGTGAAGGGCGGGCCGCAGGCGATGGCGTAAGAACAAGGCGAGCCAGAAGCGTTAGCGCCTGGAGGATTGCACGCACTTCAAGGACTCCAGGCGCTAACGCTTCTGGCTCGCCTGGGATATTTCAACAACACACACTAAAGGAGACATTCGTGTCGCTCAATTATCGAGAACTGAAACGACGTTATGAACTGGATGGCGCGGACCGGACGGTGGCACATCTTTCCGAGGCGCTGGAGCAACGGGATTTAGCGCCTGAGGATTTTTCGATTCGTGATTTGGCCGAGGCGCTGGTGCCCGAGGGTCGGCAATGGGTGCGGCTCTTGGATCCGCGTGCGGGTGGGAATGTGAGCGTCATGGAAGCGACCGATGGCGTGGACGTGACGGCGTTTTTGAACGTCGCGGGGCAGGTGGTGCATTCCAAGATTTTGGATGCCTACACGCAGGAAGCGTTTGTGGTGTCGAAGCTCGTGCAGACGATTCCGACGCGGCTCGATGGCGAAAAGATTCCTGGCGTGGGCCGCGTGGCCGACAACATCGATGAAGTCGCGCCGGGGATGCCGTATCCGCATTTGGGTTTCGGCGAGGATTACATCGAGACGCCGAACACCTCGAAGCGGGGTTTTATCGTGCCCGTGACCAAGGAAGCGATTTTCTTTGACCGCACGCATTTGATTCTCAGTCGCGCGGCGGAGGTCGGCGAGATTCTGGGGCTCAACAAGGAAAAGCGGCTCTTGGACGTGGTGATTGGCGAGACCAACAACTATAAGGCCAACGGCGCGAGCTACGACACCTACTACGCCAACGGGCCGTGGGCCAACTCGATGGGTGGCAACGCACTCGTGGATTGGACGAACGTTGATGCGGCCGAGCAGTTGTTCGCGGACATGCTCGATCCGCACACGGGTGAACCGGTGCTCGTGCGGGGGACGACGGTGCTGGTGATGCCGGCGTATCGGCACGCGGCGCATCGGATTTTCAACGCGGTCGAGATCAACTACTCGGCGACGGGTTCGCAGACGCAAACCACGGCGGCGAATCCGCTGGGGAATTATCGCGTGGAGGAGAGCCGGTTGGCTTATCGGCGGATCATTGCCGCGGGGGTGACGGCAGCCGAAGCGAAGAAGTGGTGGTTTATCGGCGATTTCCGCAAGGCATTTGCCTACATGGAGAATTGGCCGATCACGGTGACACAAGCACCCATCAATAGCGAGGCGGACTTCAACAACGACGTGGTGCTGCGGTTCAAGGCGAGTGAACGGGGCGCGGCGGCGGTGTTGAATCCACGGTTGGTGGTGAAGTGTACGGGGTAATTTTTTTCACCACAACGGCACGACGAGCACAACGAAGAAGAGAAGTACAGGTCTTTATTCCGTCGTGTCCGTAGTGTCGTTGTGGTTCATTTTTATTTGAAGTGAGGAGCAGTAAGAGAGATGGCCATAGGCGACACACTCTTGATCTTTGATCCGCTTGCCGCTCATCCGCCGGCGACGAACTTTGCGACGCTGGACCTGCGCGGTGATTTCGTGGTGCTTGATTTTGATGCGAGCACCAATGAGTCAGCACAGTTTCATGCGGTGGTGCCGAGCCACTACAAGGGGGGCGAACTGCGAGTGACGTTGACGGGGACTTCGTCGACGGCCACGAGCGGTGCGGCCAAGTTGCGTGTGGAACTGACGCGAATCGCGGCGGGGGACAATCTGGATTCCTTGCCGTCAGCCGATGCGAGTGCCGATCTCACGGTGGCTTGTCCCGCGACGAGCGGCTTGTTGGTGGTCAGCGAACTGAGTTTGCTGTCGGTTGCGGACTTGGTGGCGGGCGATATTTTGCGAGTGCAGGTCACGCGCTTGGCGACGGACGCGGCCGACATCATGACCGGGGATTGGGAGTTGGTGGCCGTCGTGGTGAAGGAGGATTGAGCATGGCACTCTCCGTGGCGCTAACACAACTGATTGATTTGGGTGCGCTGGGGATCACGGCCTATCCGTTCACGCTGGCCGGTTGGTTTCGCGTGCCGAATGTCAACAATCTCGTGACGTTGATGGGGATCGGGAATTCGACAACCGGCTCATATCATCGGCTCATTTTTCTCGGTCAAAGCACGAAGAGTGCTGGGGCGGTGAGTTCGATTACGTCCACGGCCACGGCGTCGTCCACCACCGCGATGACGCCGGGGCAATGGCATCATGTGGTGGGGGTGTTCGAGGCGGCCAATTTGCGGCGGGTTTACCTGGATGGCGGCAATGTGGGCACGAGTTCGCAGAATCGGGTGTTCGATGGGGCGAATCAGTATTCGCTGGGCAGCCTCAGCAGCGATGCGGTTGAGGTGGCGGAAGCGGCGGTTTTCAAAGTTGCGCTCACGGCGGGGCAGATTGCGATGTTGGCCGCGGGGATGTCGCCTCTTTGTTTATCCGTGTTCGCGCAGTTGGCGGCGTACCAGAGTTGCGTACGGCGGTTGAATTGGCCGGGGCGTGGGCCGGTGGCGTCGGCGGCCTCGGCACCAGGGGTCGCAGCGCATCCGCGCGTTTTCTGGCGGCGGAACTTTGGTTCGCAAGCGCTGCCGTACCGTTTGCGAGGACCGTTTCATAGCGAACAGACATTCTTTCAAACAGCGGGGCCACAGGCGGGGCAACAGCTGATGGCTGGTGCGAGTGGTGGGCAAATGGCGGTCGCCGGCGTGGCTGCCGGTGCGGCCATGTTATCGGGGGAGGTGCAAAGCTAATGGCAATTGCCAAGGATATTCACGGGACGGTGTTTCGCCACGGTACGGCCATGCTCATGGCGCGGGTGGTGGACGGGCATGCGGCGGCAATCAACCAGGCGTCGCTGGCGAGCGCGAGTTACACGGTGTTCGCCTTGGAGCAAGACAATCCGGCGAGCCTCACGGCCGTGGTGGGGCACGAAGAAGTTTTGCTCGATGTCGCTGAGATTGTCTTCGATACGCTGCAAACGGGCGGCGGTTGGACGGTCGACGAAGTGGGTTACAACTTCCGGCACGAACTGGATGTGTCGGAGGACGAGGCGTTCAGTGAAGCGGGGCGCGTGTATCAAGTGCGTTACGAGTTAGTGCCCGTGATGGGACAGAAAATTGTTTTTAGGTTTCAGTTGAAGTGTGTTTAACGAAGGTTACTGCAAATGCCAAGTGACATTGAACAGATCGAAACAATTCGCACAAACAGTCTCGCGCAGCTTGTGGAGCTGCGCGAAAGCCCCAAGCCGAGCTACTCGATTGATGGACAGCAGGTCTCGTGGACGGAATATGTGCGTTCGCTGCAAGAGACGATTGAGTGGTGTGATATAAAACTGGCCGGTTACCGTCCGTTTGAATTTCGTTCGCAGGGGATGACCTGATGGAGATCGCCACAGATTTTGCACAAGTTGTCGATGGTTTGGAGGAAGTGACGCTTCGACGGCGTGATGGGATGACATCGATTGCGGTTATTGCCGCGCGGCGGCAGGGTGTGCAGCAGCGCGAGGCGGAACCGTCGGGCGGCGCGGTCACGGAAGCTAATGCGGAGTGGCATTTGGCGCTCGCGGAGAATTTGGCTCCGCGCGTCGGTGACGTGGTTGTTGATGCACAGGGCGGGCGGTGGACGATTCTCGTGGCCGAGGAGTTGCCGCAGTTGGGCCGTTGGAAATGCGTGACGCGCGAATTGCGGATCGCGTATGGTTGCGGTGAGCGGATTGATATCGAACGGCCGATTTGGAGCACGGGTGAAACGCCGGAGATCGTGGGCTATGTGTATGTGGCGACGGCTTTGCCGGTAAGGATTCAACCGGTGACGGTGAGCTCGTATGACCAAGCGACGTTTCGCATCATTCTTGGTGAGTCGCTTGCGCTCGAGCCGGGTGATCGGTTTGTGGCGGGGGATGGGACGATTTATACGTTGCAATCGTACGAACAGGCGGAGCGGATTGATGTGTTGCCGGTGGCGATGGTAGTGCGAGGGGAGGCGTGATTGAGTAGATTGACGTTAGCTTCAAGATGATTCATAAATTTGACGGGTGACTTTATGTGGTATCAGCATTTGTAATATGGGTAAGAATTTATCATGCGTATCCGAATTGCTTATGTAGTGTTATTGCTGGCCTGTATCATGTTTATGTGTTCGGTTTTTCCCGGTCCCGCTTACTGGGGTGGTATGCGTGGTAGTATTGGCGGTGGAGATAGGGTTCCTTTAACTGCCGTCGAGCGGTTCGTTTTCCAAGTATTTTTTTTTGGCATGATGCTAGTCGCCGGGTGGTTTGCGACATTCGCGTTTTTAAAAGACTATTGGAAAATTCGAGGATGCACTAACAGACAGAAGTATCTCTTTAATTTGGGAGAAAAAGATTGCCTTGAAATAGAGGGAATTCAAGGTAGTGGAGTGGCATGTCTTGATCTGCTTATTAAGCCGCTGGTAATTGCAGGCGGCAGAGTACCCATCGTAATAGAGGCTTTTCTCAGCTGTAATGGGAAGAAGGCCAAATCATGTCGATTCGACGTTGGTGGTGACGTAAAAGTGGATCCTGCGTGTGAATTCAAGATTTTGGAAAAGGGTCCATGGAATGCCGTACTAACTCTGTGTTGGTATAAAGAACTTTATAATTCGCAAGAGTGTGAATTAGACGTTGAATCCTATTCACCAGTTGGCAAGCTAGTATCGCTTCCTCAGCTTTAGTTCCAGTTTACAACTCATTCAATTGACCCTCCCCCCTGTATTTTGACCTGCCCCCGGGTAGGGAACCAATCCTTAAGTTAGTGTTGGACCTGTTCCAACGCCAGCCTGCTTCGTTCGCTGAGGCGTAGCCGAAGCGAATGA
>JAWXAV010000166.1:0-37172 GCA_034439695.1 Bythopirellula sp.
GCGCCGCGGCGCTGTAGGAACCGAGATTATTGCAAGGCATTCCTTCTATGGCGGACAGTCGGCGGGTCTCGCTATCCGCAGCGCAAGTATCCCCGCGCAAGTGATCAGCGTTTTGCGCGCCAGGGGGTGAATTCGGTGGCAATGCACCAACCTCCAGATTGGGATCAGGGAGATAGGCAACTTCGCCAACAAGTTGATCGCCAACATTCCCCGTGCCAACCCCCTTGCCGTGCATGTCAGCTCCCAAGATCGTTGCCGACGGCCAGCCAAGGGCCCATGCGCCACGTTCATCATTCGGGTCTTCCCTCGTGCGAATCTCCGCGATCATAAGCGTGTTGGAAGTACCATCTGTCACGCGTTTCAGAGCTTGCGGCTCATGGATCATTGCACCGGGCCAGACTTTTGAACTCAGGACATGCTCCGGGCAGGCATACGCGGCGTAATTCGTCTTAGCGAACATACGGCCGTTCGCAAACTCTGGATGGGCGTAGAAGCGACCTCGCGATGAATCCGAGGGACATAGTAACGCGGGCGGTTGCTGTTCTTCGGGACGAGTAACTGTGCTTTGATTCATAACCGCAGGAAGCGTAGCTGTACCCGCTTTGGGATCGAACTGATCCGCCAAAGCGGCCTGTTCCAAGTAAGGAAGTACCCTAACGATCCAACTAAATTGCGTTGTTCCAGAGTACGGTGTTAAAGCGTAACTCACACCTCCACGGCCACCTACCGGTGAATTCATGTCGCTTGATTGGGGCAATTTTTTTTGCGCACTTTCGTAATTGGCGAATGCCAACCCAAGATTGTGCAGTTGACTCTGACACTGAATCCGCCGCGCGGCCTCACGGGCCGCTTGGATGGCGGGCAGCAACAGCGCCACCAGCACGCCGATGATGGCGATCACCACCAACAACTCAACCAGGGTAAAACCAGCATGACGAGAATTGGTCAGGCGACGCGGCAGAGGCCCGCGGGAAACGGAAAGACACATACCGGATAATTCCTATGAACAAATGGGAGGATGCCTCTCTCCACTAGCATTTTACTAATGACGACGAAACTTGATAGAGGATTCGGCGTTCCCACGATACAAAACAGCGCAGAAGTTTCGCGCTTCTGCGAAAGTATCAAACCGCTGATGGACGCTGATAAATGCTCATGGGGAGGTAATCAGAGGTTGAGACTTGTAGGCCGGAACGAGTTATGCGAGTTCCGGCATCGCCGATGTTTTCAACCGCATCTTTGCCGGAGCTCGTGCAACTCGTTCCGGCCTACCACTCCGTGATCTCCGTGCCTCTGTGGTTCATTTCTTTAATCAGCGTTTATTAGCGGTTCAACTCCCAAACACAGCGACCCCGGGTTCGACGATGGTTCACCACGAGTGAGCCAGCCGCCGTTCCCGGGGTCTACTGAGCTGAGTTTGCTACCGCTGAACTGAGTTTGCTACCGACGCGTAGGCTTCCAGCGCCACAAACTCAAACAACGCAGTGCAATCCCAACAAACAAGGACGATAAATAGACGTTAGAGGCTGGTGGCTAGAAGCTAGAAAACTAACTCCCAACAACGTATTACTAACCTCTAACTTCTAACCACTCATAAATTAACCACGACGACGGCCGAGCAACCCACAACCAGCCACGCTCAACAAGAGCAGGACGGACGAAGGCTCGGGCACCGAAACGGCGGACAACATACCGCCGTTGTAGGCCCCTTGCCAAGTCGCCAAATCGGCGGGACTGAACGGAGTCGGTGATACGCCGCGCTGCCATGAGAGGAAGTCACGACCATCGACGTCGCCGTCGCCATCGAAATCGCCAGGAACGCCTTCGGAAATGACGAATCCTTCGGCTTCGAGATAGGCATCAAAATCAGGCACGTCACCCGCATCGGCGACTTCGATTTCCAAATTGTCAAAGACCACGAAGTTACCGCCATCGGGATCGAGGGCAATCGAGCCACCGAACCGATCCCAAAACGCCAGCACGGGAGCACCAGCAGCACTCGGAGCATTCGGGCTGAAGATGTTATCGGTCACACCGCCAGAGTTATCCGGGGTGAACTGCAGGATGGGAATCGTGTTGCCACCATAGGTAATGGTGTAGGTCATCGTGCCATCGACCCAATAAATCTCATGCGTGGCCCAACGGTTGTAAGGCACGCCGGGGGTTTGGGTTTCATTACCCAACAGGAATCCGGGAGGGCCTACCGAAGGCTGCGTCAAATGGAACGGATCGCTGTGGGTTGGGAACGATTCGGCGAAATATTGCCGACTCACGCCCAGCCCTGGATCGGTTTCGTCATAGGCGGTGATGTCGGTCGGATCGGGAGTATGGAACGCATCATCACCCGTGAAGGCATTAAGATCGTCGTTCGTGGGGGTAGGAGTCACAAAAGTAAGGCCATTTCCCAAGACAAACTCCGGACTCGTCGTTTGGGCCAACCAGTAATCGTTCAACCGGTCGCTGACCAAGCCGGTATTAATTGTCGGCGAGGAGTTGCGATTATAAAACTGACCGGCCACGGGAGCCGCGCCAAACGCGGTGTTGCGATCCGCATAGCCAGCACCGCCGTAAACGGGAATGTAGTCGTCGGCGGCACCGGTATCAGCCGTGATGAAGAGTCCCAAACCTTGACCCGTGAGGTTGTTGCCACCACCGGGGGCATTATTCGGACCAAACTGCACGGTGTTGTTGGCTTGATTGATCGCCACGCCCGCATGGTTCGTCGTGCCACGGAAGGTCTGGTTGCCAGCCCCGTCGTCGGTGCCTTCACCCGTGCTGTGAAACACGTCGACCCGCATGACGTAATCTTCATTGGCCGTCCCCGTACCCACGTTCACGCCGACCGGCTTGATCGAGGCAAACGATTGGGCGGTCGTGACCAACGAATTGTTATTGGCCGACACAAAAGCGCCCGTCGTCGTACCGCCACCGCGTGGCGAGGGAGGAATCGCGGCGGTCAAGAAGCCGTCACCGAAAATATCAAGGCTGCTATAGTCGATGTTGAATTTGTAATCTTGGGTGCCAGCGCCACTGGTCGTGTAATTGGCCGCTAAAAAAGCACTATCGGTAAACAGAATCTGGCCTTCCACCAGAGTGGGCGTGGCCGCGAGCGCGGCACACGCAATAAAGCTCAAAAGTTTCGGTCGGGACAGCATGTGTGGTCTCCCCTTTCAAAGGTGTTTGAATCGGTTAGCTCTAACTCAAAGAAGTGTTGGAAGAATGTCAAAAACAGAAATTACACGGAAAACGACGAGATAATGTCAAAACACCACCTCGCCATTTTTGCCTCTCTCTCTGACGATCGGGATGACTTAGTTCAACTGCCACCCGCTGAGCCACCTACATCTTCCACAATAACAAACGGGCCAAGGACAATCAACAAATTTGCCTGCGATCTACCGCAAAATGCCGTGATTTCGTGAACCCGGCGGTTGCCTCGCGGACACTCGCTGATTAGCAACGTGCCCAGCGATTGCCAGCACAGTCTGCCATTTGCGCACGGGTTGCACACGTTTGCGCAACGAAGATCGTGCCAAGATTATAGAACCACGACGACACGACGAGCACTACGTAAAAATCAAATTGAAGAGAAGCAGGCTTTTCTCGGGAGTCATGACCATTGCCTGCAAAACTCCGTCCTTTCGTCGTGTCCGTTGTGTCGTTGTGGTTCCCATTGGTTCTAATCTTAGGCGCAGCGTCACAACTGACTCAGGTCAACCACTTCGCCGTCTTCACGGTCCCCAAGACGGTCAAAAGTCGTGGGATCGATGTCGTAGTTGATGCCATGCACCGAACCATCGGCAAACACGCTATTGAATGCGCCAGGATGGGAAGAGCCGAAATTGACAACAGGAGCAGATTTGCCATAAAGTGTATCATCGGTGGTCCCTGATAGCGAATCCTGCAAGGGTGGGAAACAGGTGGATCGCATCGTGTCGGGATCCCAACCATCTGACCAACCACGATCATCTGAATCGCTAGGGCCTTCAATAAGATCAGGACGCAGAAACTTCTCGCCGACCATTAAAGTGTTGCTGGTCCCATCAGAAACCTGGGCAATACCTATTGTCGGAGTTACATTCAACGCAGGCACATATTGTATACCACCTCTAGAACCTACAGCCCCTTGTAGTCGGTAGGGTGTGCGTACAATGACACCTTGATAGATCTCATTATCCGGAACTTGTCGAATGTGAGTCGAGCTAGTACCTCCAAAGAAGCGATCTAGTCGAAGATTTGCGCTATCGACAGGGCCTCCTCGAACTCCAGGTGTCAAGGGAGTGTAGCGAGTTGAGCGCGAGTCGTCGGAATACCCGCACGGCATGGCTCCGACATAATCAGATAAAGTTACATAAAGACTTGAATTGGTTGACTTGGTATCATTAATCAACACAGGCGCGCGACGAGAAGGGCACACATAACCGGCGATGATTGTCGAGTTTAATTGAGCGGAATTTGTAAGATTGTAAACTGCACCTTGTTCCAAGTAAGGCAATATTTGATAGCCCCACGAAACTCCTTGCTTCTCAGGTCCGAGTGGCCTGCCATTCACAATATAATCCTGGATTCTAGGTCCAGTATTGTCTGGGTCACCAACAGTCAATGCACCGCCAGTTGGAAAGACTTTAACCGAGTCGTGAAAATTTAAGATCGATAGTCCTATCTGCTTGAGTTGGTTGTTGCATTCCGTGCGCCGTGCCGCCTCACGAGCGGCTTGGATGGCGGGAAGGAGTAACGCAACTAATATCCCGATGATTGCAATCACCACTAGGAGTTCGACCAAGGTAAAGGCTTTTTTATCGCTGGCTGAGCGCCGCATGACACGCACCTCGCTAGGGATTCGTTTAAGACTCTGGAAACAAAGTACGCACTTCTTCGGCGGGCATCTCAGAGACACCACCACGGGCATTGATCACCAGCAGCTTACCCCCCAAACCCGTCTGTTCGTAAGCAACCCACGGCAAACCACTGGGACTCAAGGCTCCAAACTGTTTGCCCACGAGAATTACCAAAGGCTTGCCGTCACGTGGCGAGGTCAAAAATTCTTCGGCTGTTTTCATGCCCAGCCCTTGCCATTCATTGGGGATGCTATCGAGGAACTTAATCAAGTCCTCGCGTTTTTGAGGAGGACGACTGTTATTGGACGAGAGGTATTGCCCAGCCAGGATGCCCACCACTTTGAGTTGTGGGAAGTCGGGTGACGGGCTGGACTTGGCCGCTGGCGCTCCACAGCCCAACAGCAGGGTAGAGATCGTCAGCGCAGCGTAACAAGTTTCCGGCCGCACATCAAAGCGCTTCAACATAACTTCAGCAATCCGTCTGCAAGAAACAAACAGCGTCCAGCCGCTTACGGAAGCTCAATCAGTCACCTGCGCTCATTATGCGCAAGCTTTCACGAAACCTGCAACAAGAACTCGCGAAAAGTTTCTCGTGTTTGCGCATGCGAATGGGTTTGCTGCGCATTTGAACGAGCTTGGTCGAAACTTGCTCACTCTTCCAGCAGCTTGCCTAATTCCGCGAACACCAAATCGAATTCAGCGCGATCACTGACTTGATCTCGGTCAGTTGAGATTTCGCCGACATGATGATGCTCACCTACTTGAAGCTGCACTGCTTCCTGCCGTTCGAGGGGTAAGGGCGAGGAAAGCATTTCGGTCGTTGCCGAATCCTCGAACGACGAATCCGCAGCGCGCGACGGATCACCCGCCACCCAATTCGGGGCCAGAACGCGCGCCGCACTCGCCAGTTGCTCGGCTGTCAACGCTACTTCTTCCTCGGTGGCAGCTAACGCGGACAGCGCCACAACCGGCGGCGGCGTGTCGTACTGCGTCTGCCAAACAACGAGATCATCTCCATTCACCACGCCATTCCCATCGGCATCGCCATCCGCCAGCGTGGGGCTCGCGGTTCCCACGCCCCGTTGCCAAGCGAGAAAATCACGGCCATCGACGTCGTCATCCTCATCGAAATCGCCGGTCGGCTCGAAGCCCGAGACGCCGAAGAAATCGAGCACCCGGTCCATGACAGTCGCCCGGTTGGCGGCAGTGGTGATCGTTTCAAAAGGGAACGCGAGATTCACGAGCTTGGTTCCCGTCCCAGTGTCGAACTGTACCCCTGCCCCACCGCCGAGTCCGCCCACATAGGTGAGCGCGCTAATGGAACCGCCGAAGGCGTTAATCACATCGGGAAATTCGACGTTATAAAACTGGCTGCCGTTGTCGAAGGAAAAGCTCAGCCCGTCAAAAATCGATCCCGCCGCACCCTGCACGTTGTATGTCCCCGCGTCGTCGGAGACGTAATCTGCCTTTAAGTTGTTATTGAAGAACGACCGATCCGCCGCCGTCGGCCCGCTCGGGCGATCCAAATCCCAGCCGATTTCCGCCCCAGAGACCAACAGTTTCCCCCCGCCGGTGAGATAACTGGCAACAAGTGTCTGTTCGGTCGCGCTGAAAGTTTCGTCGCCGGTGGACTCTTCGCCGGAAATCCAAATCACTGCTTCGTAGTTGGCGAGATTGACCATGCCCGATGTGATGGCCTCGTTGCTCGTGCTTTCGACACGAACTCCCGGCGCGGCCGCCTCAATCGCGGCTGCCACCTGCACCGTGTAGTCGCGCGAGTTGCTCTCCCGAGGCCGCACGCGATCCACCGTATTGTCAGGTGATGGGTAAGTCTGTCGAGGGTTCAAGCTGCGGTCGAGCCGGTCGAAACCGTTGACGATGAGCACTTGCTTTGATCCGCCACTTGGAAGCACGGTGAGAACTTCGGATCCCTGCGATTCCCCGCCGACGTTTACCGGGACGAGATCAAAGTTGTTCACCGCCACGATCTTAAAATAGTACGGGATCGTAGGATCGTAGCCGGTGAGTGTCGCGGTCGTGGTAGCTTCGCCATCGACATAAGTTCCGCCATCGAACCCGTAGCCGTTCGCCGACACATAGATGCGGTAGCCGGTCGTGGCCCCCCCCGCGAATGTATTTGCAACTGGCGGCACCCACGAGAGAGTGACACTGCCCAAGGCGTTCGACTCCGCATGAACGCCCGTCATGGGGGCTGGAAGTTCCGTCGCCGAGGTGGTATTACCGTCGCGGGCGCGGAAATACTTGATAAGCCCCTGATAAGTGGCCCGCGCGGTGGCGTCTCGAAACTTCGCGTCGCGCATCAGCTCGGCGTCGTCAATATTGTCGTGAAACGCAACTTCGACGATCGTGGCATCGAACTCATTATTGATGACGTCGTTATTTATCTCCCCGAAGCTGCTGCCCAGGGTAATTCCCGAGCCGCGGTTATTCCACGAATTCTCGAACTGACCAGCTTGAGCAATAATATCGACGTTAATTTCGTTGGCGAGCTTTAACGCCAGATCAAACTGATTGGGTGTCGATGAGTTGCCGCCGGCATTGTTGTTATACAGGCCGACCACGCCGCGAGCGGTTCCGTTAAAAGCATTCGAGTGATAACTGACAAACACGCGATCCGCGAGCACTCCGTCGGCCTCACGGTTCATGAACTCCGCAAATCTCGGCGCTGCCGACACAACTGAAGTGCCATATTCGGCCGAACTAATCCCCTGCGCGAACGGCGGGGCTGCATGACGCTGAATCCAATACAGGCTGGCCTCGTCCTCGCGGGCTTGGCCCGAAGTGCCGATGCCGTTGCCGAAGCGAATCATGTCGGCAATGATCGCGTTCCCCGCCACGCTTGAGCGATTGCTGATCTCCACGTAGCCGCCGGTCCCCGTTTCAAAATAGTACGTGCCGAGGTACACCAACCCATTGCCGACGCGGCGATGATTGATCGTGACCTCGGTGCTGCCGCCGGAGTGAGTTACCCGATACAACTGATCGGTCGCGCGATTACTGCCGTGGGTTGCCCAGGCGTAGACCGGATAAAAACCTGCCTCGGCAATGTTGGGCTGGTAGCGCGCGGTGGCGGTCTCGGTAAGGTCCGATGTGGCAAATTTGTAGGGCACATCCCCCGCCGCACCATAAAAAATCGTCGCAGAGCTGTTCGACCAAGTCCCCGTGAACGTCACGCCCGCGTCGTCGTTATCGAGCACGATCTCGTTGGTTTGATGACCAATCGGCCGCAAGGGGACGACCGTTGCTCCCGCGCGGAACAAATAGTCGGCGAGGAATGTCATCTGATCGTAGGTGCCCAAGTCCTCGATCATTTCCGTGCCGGGGGACTCGGAGCGTTGAAAGTTCCATGATCCGTCGGTGTTTTCATAACCATGCCCGGGGTGGATATAGGCGATCTTGTCCGCCAGACCCCCTAGAGGTTGCGTACCAACCTCCACCAGCCCCGCGGCAGCCAGAGCAATGCGCGGTTCCAACGTCTCGTACCGCAACCGCTTGGCGAAATTCGACATGCGAGAAGCCAAACCCAGTCGCTGGGTAAATGCACGAGATAACTTTTCAGCGAGCGTTTTTTGACGCCGAGGCTTGGGTGAATTCATCAATCGACTTGCAGCTTAAGGAAGAATGCCAATTCAAATAGAAGCCGTCGACGCATCGCGGAGCGCGAGAAACAAACGACAGCACCTAGTTCCGGGAGAATATCCCTTTATTATAGTCAGTGGAGCTTATGGCGAAAGCGTTTTGTGCCTGCTGCGCAATCTAAACAGGCCGCTGCGCAAACGGGTGGTGATCTCCAGAGAACTTTCACTAGTGCTCGAGCTAGAACCATGTCATTCCGAAAGAGAGAGAACCGGACGCTAACGCGTGGCGGCTGATTTTCATCAGCCGCAGGGCGCTAGCCCTCGGTTTTTTGAAACCGTCTCTAGTCATTCGTTTTTCCTCATCAACTCCTCAACCATCCGTGTTTAATCCGTGTTCAATCCGTGGCCAAAGACACTTACACTGTTCTTCAACATTAATCACACGGGCGAAAGGTCATCCATGGGTTCTGGTCCATTTGTCGTTATGGAAAATTATCTCACAGCCGCGTTTCTCGTTGTGGTTTTCTGCACAACCTCAGCCGCTAAAGACCGCTGTGTCGTGGCGTCAGTGAATCCCCTGGCGACCGACGCGGGATTGAATGCCTTCGCCTCCGGTGGCAACGCTTTGGATGCCGCCGTCGCGACGGCACTCACGCTGGGTGTGGTTGATAATCACAACTCGGGGCTGGGGGGTGGCTGCTTCATTCTGATTCGCAAGCCAGACGGAAATCTCCTCGCCATCGACGGCCGCGAAAAGGCCCCCGCCGCCGCGACCCGCGATATGTATCTCCGCGATGGCAAAGCCGTGCCCGAGCTCAGCACCACCGGCGCGCTGGCCGTGGCCGTGCCCGGTGCGCTTGCCGCTTATGCTCATGCCCTCGACAAGTGCGGTGAAAAAGAACTTGCGGAGTTGCTCTTGCCCGCTGCCAAGATCGCGGAGTGTGGTTTTCCCCTCGACCGCATCTACGCCGGCAAGCTCAAAGCGATGGCCAAAGTGCTGGCCCGTTTCCCCGGCAGTCGACGGGCACTGCTGAAACCCAATGGCTGCCCCTATCAGGAATGTGAAATCCTCCGCCAGCCCGATCTCGCGCGATCGTATCGCCTGATGGCTGAGCAAGGCCCCGACTGGTTTTACCGTGGCGAGTTCGCCACCAAAGTCGGCCAGTGGATGGCCGCCAACGGGGGAATTCTTACTGCCGAGGATTTCGCCGCTTACGAACCCATCGAGCGCGAGCCGCTGGTCACCACTTATCGCGACTGGAAAATCGTCGGCTTTCCTCCGCCAAGCTCGGGCGGCATTCATGTCGCGCAGATTCTCAACATTTTGGAACCGTTTGACGTGGCGGCTGAATTTCAACAGGACAATGTACGCGGCACGCACTTGATGATCGAAGCCATGAAACTGGCCTTCGCGGACCGGGCCTATTGGCTCGGCGATTCCGATTTCGCCGCCGTCCCACGCGGGCTGGTCGACAAGGAATATGCCCGGTCGCTTGCTCAGCGGATCGATCTCACCAAGGCCAGCACGGTCCCCACGCACGGCACCCCGCCTCAACACCAAGACGAAGTCTTCGGCAAACACACGACCCACATCACCGCCGTCGATACCGAGGGCTATTGGGTCGCCATTACCGCCACGGTCAACACAGGCTTCGGCTCGAAAGTGATCGTCCCCGGCACGGGCATTATTCTCAACGACCAGATGGACGATTTTTCCAGCCAACCGGGTGTTCCCAACGCCTTCGGACTGATTGGTGCCGAGAACAACGCGATTGAACCGGGCAAACGCCCCTTGTCGAGCATGAGCCCGACGATTGTGCTCGACGAGGGCGATCAACCCTTGCTCACGGTGGGTGCCGCCGGCGGGCCGAAGATAATCACGCAAGTCCTGCTCGCGCTGATCGGCACGCTCGACTTGCAGCAAGACCTCCAAACCGCGATATCCACGCCCCGTTTTCATCACCAGTGGCAGCCGGACAGCGTGCTCTTAGAATCAAAAGTGCCAAAGGAAATCGTCGCAGGCTTAAAAACATTGGGCCACAAGATCGAAACGATCGACGCCAGCGGCGTGGCCCAAGGCATCGCCAAAAACGCCGCCGACGAGTTAGTCGGCGTCCACGACCCGCGCGTCCCCGGCAAAGCTGGGTCGGTCGTGCGAGAAATTCCGGAGTGATGAATTGCAGTACAGCGCGGAGTTAATAGCCACGGATGAAACACGGATTGAACACGGCCATTCAATTTTCCGATCCGTGTTTCATCCGTGTAATTCCGTGGCTAATTCTTAACCCCCCCGCCCGCCGGTTTCTCGGCCACTTCCTCGACGTTCTTCATCACCCGCAACAGATTCTCGCCTAGCACTTTCTTGACATCGCTCTCGCTGTAGCCGCGATCCAACAGGGCCTGGGTAATGAACGGATAGCTCGCCACGTCATCAAGCTGAGTCGGCAACACCGACACGCCGTCGTAATCGGAACCGAGACCCACGTGGTCGATGCCCGCGATTTTCACGATGTGATCGATGTGGTCGATGAGGTCGTGAATCGTGCCACGCTGCATGGGGCCGCTCGGTTCCAGTCGGCGCAGCTCGGCTTGCACTTTTACCGCATCCTTTAACGTCGCCTTGAGTTCGCGTTCGCGCTTGAGACGATTGAGATAGCGGTCCGAAGCCTCGGGAACCACGAATCCCGAAAAGAAATTCACCATCACCACTCCGCCGTTGTCCTTGACGAGTTTCAGCACGTCGTCGGGAACATTGCGGGGGCTGTCCGCGATGGCCCGTGCCGAGGAGTGCGAAAAAATCACCGGCGCTTTCGTGATCCGCAGCACATGCTTCATCGTGTCGGGGGAAACATGCGAAATATCCACCATCATGCCAAGCCGATTCATCTCGGCGATCACATCCTCGCCGAAGGGGGTCAAACCACCGTGCTTGGGTTCGTCGGTTCCGGAGTCGGCCCAGTCAATCGTGTCCGAGTGCGTAAGCGTCATGTAACGGGCACCCAGCCGATACAACTGCCGCAATACGTTGAGCGAATTCTCGATGCAATGCCCTCCCTCGACGCCGATGAGTGAAGCGATTTTGCCCGCGCCATGAATGCGGCGAATGTCGTCCGTGGTGAGCGCCAGTTCAAAATCCTCCGGATAGAGGTCGATCATGGCGTGAACCAAGTCGATTTGCTCCAGAGTCGCGGTCAGCGCGGTGCCATCGTAGGCGGTAGCCGCAGGCACCCAGACCGACCAAAACTGCGCCCCCATGCCTCCCTTGCGCAGGCGTGGGATGTCGGTCTGCAACGATTCTTGATGTTCGGCAATGTTGAGCCGCTCGAACGTGCGGCTCCCCTGCATGCGGATTTCCCAAGGCATGTCGTTATGACCGTCAATGAGAATCGCACTCCGGTGAATGCGTTCTCCCTCAGAGGTCATCACCACCGTTGGTCTTTCGCGGGACTCTTCCTCGGCTCTGGTGGTGGTGCATATGGTTGTCTGAGCGATCAGTATGAACCCACACGCCGCCAACAAAATGCGATTGCCAAGACAGCGACTTGCTTTCCAATTCGACATGAAAATGGACCCTAATTTTTGGTGGCTGAGTCCACGCCGAGTTCTTGCCAAGCCCAGCGGTACAGATTGCGCGCGTCAACATAACGCCCGTCCGAGGAGGTCGCCCCCAGCACGACGACAATCAGCGATTTGCCATCACGAGTCCCTTGCGAGACCAGACAGGCCCCTGCGGCACTGGTGGTCCCCGTCTTGATGCCGTCGTAACCTGTCGTGCCGAGCAGTTGATTCGTGTTTTTCCAAAACAGATTACGCTTGTAACCCTCCGCGCCCTCGACGGTGCAGCCATGTTGTGGCGTGGCAACAACATCGCGAAACAGCGGCTGCTGCATCGCGGCGTGGGACAGTTTGAGCAAATCGGCCGCACTCGATTGATGCCCTTCCTCGGGCAAGCCGTTGGGATTGCGAAAGTCGGTCGCGTCCATGTTCAATTCCTTGGCCATGTCGTTCATCGCGGCGATGAAGTGGTCGTAGGAGTCGGCACCCTCTTTGTCGGATTTTCCCAAGCGCTCGCCAAAATGTTCGGCCAGTGCGACCGCGGCATCGTTGCCCGAGGGGAGCAACAGCCCGTAGAGCAACTCGCGAACGGGGATTTTTTCACCCACGCGCACCCCCGCCGTCGAACCCGTGGTGGTGTCCGCGCGTTCCGAGAAGACCACCATCTCATCAAGCACTTCGGGATGTTTCTCCGCCAAAATGGTGACGAGATACGCGGTCATGATCTTGGTTGTACTGGCGATGTCGCGGCGCTCGGCATCGTTGAGGCCCCACAGGAGCTTGCCGGTCTCGGCATCGCCGATGGCCCAAGCCTTGCAAGTCGTCACCGGTGGCCCGGTGAGAATCTCCAGCGGTTCTTTCTTGCTCACCGTGGTGTTGACCACCGCCGGGTCGGGAGCTTCTTCCTCGGATACCAAAGTTCCCAACGCCGCCCAAGTGTCGGGCCCAACCTCGCCCGTTTCGGGGAGTTTGTTGATACGTTGAAACAGCAGAAGCGCCTGCTGAGTCTGACTACCAAAGTCACCATCGACGCCGATCTCGGGCGAAGGATCAAGCCGAGCATTGAGCATGCGCTGCAAGGACTCAACCAACAACCCCGTCGCGCCCAAACGCACGATGGGCGGACCGCTCTCAGCATTTTTTCCCTGATTGAAATAGTCGTAGGCTTCCTTGGCGATGTTCGAGCAGAGCAGATCGGCTGCGTTGTCTGTGCTCGAGCGACGGTCTTCAATCTCGTCGGTCAACACGCAAACCGCAATCGAACCCGCGGGACTCGCGATCAAACCGGCATCAGTCCGCGAGGCGGAGACTTCCCCCGTCTTGTGCGCCACTTGTGTCCCCGGAGGTAAGAGACGAACAATTTTCGTGCGATCCTGACAGGCCAGCATGTGCGCCAACATGTGCTTGCTGGCTGATTCACTCACCAACTTGTTCGACTGAAGCAATTCGAGCAATTTAACCATGTCCGCGGCCGTGGTGCTGCCGAGTCCATACTTGTTGCTCCGCTCGGGGGCAATCGACGTATCCCGGCGGTAAACTTTCGAGTTGAGGAGCGTATTCTCGCAACCGAGTGACTTCATCAACGTGTTCGTCGTTTCGATGCCGATCGCATCGATCACCAAATTGGTGGCCGTGTTGTCGGAATAAGCGATCATCAACTGAATCGCCGTACTCAACGGCATGGTCACTCCGTCAGCAAAGTGTGAAGTGAGTATTCCCGATCCTGGCACCTTATCTTCATTGTGCAGCGTGACTGTATCGTCGAGAGCGAGTTGCTTCTTTTCAGCCGCGTCGTAGGCCGCGATCATGACGGGGAACTTAATCAAGCTCGCCGTGGGAAAAGGTTCGTCAGCGCGAAAGGCAAACGTCTCCCCCGTCTCCAGGTTCTTGACCATCACCGCCGCTTTCCCGGCGAAATTATCAATCAGGGGTTGCAACCGATTAGCCAACTCGTCGGCACGGCTGGCAGTCGATGACGAAACGCAGCCAATCGCCACCATGAAATAGAGAACCCGCGAAAAAGTTTTTTGATTCATAACTTGCTGACCAACACCTTTTGCATGTGCTCAATACGCCCGCGCGAGCGCGGCATCGAGCAATTTGACTCCGGAACCAGGAACATTCGGATAATGGCACTTGCCACGGATAACCTCGACCCCCGTGGCAATATCTTGGGCCAACAAGGCCGCGCCGTCCATGTCCACGTAATCCAACAGCGGCAACAACTGTGCAATCGCCGAGATGCCGACGCTCGACTCGGTCATGCAACCGACCATCACCTTGAGGCCCAATTCGCGGGCATGAGCAATCATCCGCCGCGCTGGGGTCAGCCCGCCGCATTTCACCAGCTTGATGTTGATCCCATGAAAGTGACCCGCGCAAGTTGCGACATCGTCCTCGGTGATGCAGCTCTCGTCGGCGATGATCGGCAAAGCGGATTCTGCAAACACCCTGCGATAACCTTCCCAATCCCCTGCTGGCAAAGGCTGTTCGATAAACTCGACGTTGAGTGACGCCAGTTCATGGGAGAGCGCAATCGCCTTATCAGCATACCAACCACAGTTAGCGTCCACGCGAAACACGGCATTGGTGTGCTTACGCAACTCGTGCACGATGCCCATGTCGTTCGGCGTGCCAAGCTTGATTTTATAAATCGGCCAATCAGGCATTTCTTGCAATTTGGCAACCATCGGTTTCGATGGTGTCGATGCCAATGGTAAAGTTCGAGAGCGGAATGTGATCGGTCGTATGCCCCCACAACTCATAAACCGGCTTACCTTGTTGTTTCCCCCACAAATCGTACGCGGCTTGATCCAACGCACAGAGCGCGAACGGGCAATCCTTGAGTTGCGGCGCGACGGCTTCCCACAGCGCGGGGGGATCGAGTTCAACTTGCGATTCAACAATCGACCGCACGCGCTCGAGGCCGGCTCGCATGTTTTCGAGTGTCATGCCGTAGTAGGCATTGGTCGTCGCTTCGCCAAAACCCCGGTGCTCACCGTCGGTCAGTTCGACAATCAACGTGGGTTGAACCGAGGTCGATTCACGCGAAATGGTAAAAGTGTGCCGCAGGGGCAAGTCGAAGGAATGTGTCAGCAGTTTCACGGTTCATTCCGATGTCTGCGAGGGCCAGTGGCGTCATTCCCGCGCAGGCGGGAAACTAGTTTTACAGCACCGCCGTCTGGATTCCCGCCTGCGCGGGAAAGACGCTACTGGTCGGCAACATTTGTTGAACCGCCTGCAGCAACTCATCGGGGCCATGTCGAATCACATCGCACACGGGGAGCCCGAACTCTTGGCGAATCTTTTCACGTTCGCGTTCGGTCTCGTCCTCCGAAGACTTGCGTGAATTCATGGCGATGCCGATCACCTTCGAGGGAACCATGAGGTTGGCCATGGTCTCGTAAACTTTCAGCAATTCGCCAAGCGGCTTGAGCGGGATGTAATCCATGCCATACACGTTCTTGCGGCCGACTTCATAACACAGAATCATGCCATGAGGCATGCAGCCATGCAGTAAGCCCAGCGTTACGCCGGAATAGCGCGGGTGAGACAAACTTCCCTGCCCTTCGACAAACAGCACATCATTATGTTGATGCTCAATAATCATCTTCTCGACGGCACCACTCACGAAATCCGAGACCACGCAGTCAATCGGCGAGCCATCGCCCTCGACCATAATGCCGGTTTGACCCGTGGCAATGAATTTCGCCTTCACGCCTTGCGCCTTCATGGCGTTGGTGAGTTCCAAGGCCACGAGCATCTTGCCGACGCTGCAATCTTGGCCGACCGTGTGAATCCGCAGGCATTCTTCGCGGATGTCTTTGCGATGCGCCACGTCGCGCTCATTATTCTTGCGGATATCAACAATCTGCACACCCTTTTCCGCCGCCGCCTTGGAAAACTCGGGATCGTTGCTCAGGAATTCATGCAGTCCCGAGATAACATCCATCCCGCGATTAATCGCGGCCAGAATGACCGAACGCCAAGCCGGCGGGATGCGGCCCCCCGAGGGAGCAATCCCCAGCATCAGAGCGTTCGCTTGCGGGGCGTCGTCGAGCTTGGCCACAATCGGAATCGAACCGCCGACTCCCAGCAATTCTTGGGCTGTCTTGCCCGCTTGGGTCGAATCCAACAGCGCCACCACCTGTTCAGGTCGGTAACGCACGACACAAGTGGCAGTTTTACCCGTGACCGGTTCGGTATGACCTTCGGTGAGAATGATCAAGCGACGGCCCGACAAGGAATCGTGAGAACCATTGTTCAAATACTGAGACATAGCTTTCTTTTTCTTCCCTGCCACAAAGAGTGAACCGACAGCTAGTATGAAGTTTAATAGATTTGTAGGCCGGAACGAGTCCCGCGAGTTCCGGCATGACCCAGTTTCTTCATCAAAAATTTGCCGCCAGTATTGATTTACAGAGCGCGCACGGCTTGTTCCGGCCTACGATATTATCAACCGACCACCAGTATGAAGTTTAATAGCTAAGCACAACCGAGAGAAGTGACGCGAGAAAAGTTACCTCACGATTTCGCGCACCCCCCTATTGCGAACGCGCACCCCCCTCGGTTTGCGTGGAGCAAGGCTGTTTCAGTATGCGATCAAGTCCGCTCGGTTGTCGCAGAGAAACTCCGCTAGCGCTGCCTGAGAAACAAACACGTCGCTATAGGCACAGATGCGTTCGGCCGCGTCGGGATAATTTTCCAGCGCGACCGGCGAGCCAAGCGACACCAACACAGAGTCGAGTTGGCTCGTCAATTCACGCACAAACTGGTCTTGCTCGGGAAGCAAGCCAAAGCGATACCAAGCCGCCGGCTTCACAACCATGGCGATCACAACCTGCTCAGCAGCCAAGCCATCCGCCAGCATCTGGGCATAATCCTCGGTCGTTGCCTGCGGGCCGAGTTCATGATACTCACAACGCGAAAAGCGTTTGCGTAAAAAAGTTCCGAACGGCAATTCGTCGGGATCAAGATGCGACTGATGAGGCCGCAACATCACGACGAAAAGCTCTCGATCCGCCGAGAGTGGCACGAGGTTTTTCTTGGCTGCCAAGGTGAGAATCGACTGGGCCGCGACGTTTCTAGCCAACTGGTCACTCTGGTCGAGCACTGCGGCGAGTGCATCCCCGGAAAGTTTCTCGGTGGTGCTCGCAAAAACGGCGTGCTTTAACTTGAGAACTCGCTCGCAAGCTTCATCAACCCGTGCCAGGGGCAACAGACCGTCGGCCACCGCTTGCTCCAGCGCCGCCAACACCACGCCAGGGTCGTTCACGTCGAGTTGCAAGTCCACTCCCGCCAGCAATGTGTGCAGCACCAGCTCACCCTCGTTATCAAACTGCGATTTCACCCCCTCCATAAGCAAGCTGTCGCTCACCACCGCGCCCTCGAATTTCATCTCGCCGCGCAGCAAATCTTGCAGTATCGGTTTTGAGAGCGTGGCCGGATTGCCGCTCGCGTCCCAACTCGGATAGCTCACGTGCGCCGTCATGATGAGCGGCAAGCCAGCCGCAATCGCAGCTTGAAATGGCACAAGTTCACAGGCAGCCATTTCTTCGCGGGTTCCATGGACCGTGGGCAGCGCATGATGCGAATCCTCATGCGTGTTGCCATGACCGGGAAAATGTTTCGCAGCCGCCAAACAGCCGCCGGCCTGACTCCCGGCGACATAGGCCGTGACCAACTGGGCAACACGCTGCGGATCGTTGCCAAAGGCCCGCGTGGCGATGATGGGATTTCGCGGGTCGATGTTCACATCGGCGACGGGAGAAAATGTCATGTGAATCCCGTGAGCCCGCGCCGCCAAAGCGGTGAGCCGTGCAAACTCATAAACCTGTTTCTCGGCATCATCGCCGAGGGCGTCGAAAGCCATCGCATGAGGAAAAAGCGTGTAACCGCGGAGTTGCTGGCCGATGCCGCGCTCGATGTCCGCGCCAATCAGCATCGGATAACGAGCCGCCGCTTGCAATTTTTCCAGCGTTCCCGCCGTCTGTTCGCTCTGTCCATTGAAGAGCAACAAACCGCCCAGCGCAAATCGCTCCACTAATCCCGCCACGCGTACCGCATCTTCTTCCACGGTCCTCACGGGGGGCAAGTTCGAGCCAATTCGCACGAACAGCAGTTGCGCTAACTTCTCGCGGAGCGACAGGGAGGCCAACTCGGGAATGCGATTCGTCATGGCGCGGGCTCCTCTTTCACGGCCCTGCTGCTTCCGAAGCTGGGATCAACTTTCACCAACATGCAAACCAAGAAACTGGGAATCGTGGCGACCATCACCCACAAGAAAAACCACTGGTAACCCAGCAGTTCTTGCAACTTACCGCTGAGCATCCCCGGCAGCATCATGCCCAAGGCCATGAAGCCCGTGCAAATTGCGTAATGGGCCGTTTCATGCTCCCCGCGGGCCAAGTACAGCATGTACAGCATGTAAGCTGTAAAGCCAAACCCATACCCCAATTGTTCGATCGCCACGCAAAATCCAATCACAAAGAGATTCTCGGGCTGTGCCTGCGAAAGAAAAATATAGACGGCGTTGGGCACGTTGATGGCAGCGACCATCCACCAGAGCCAATAGCGGAGTCCTTGTCGTGATGCAACCATTCCTCCCAGAATTCCGCCCGTCAGCAACATGCCGACGCCCGCCGTGCCATAGATCCAGCCAACTTCGTCCGTGGTCAATCCCAGACCGCCGTTTTCGCGTGGGTCACGCAAGAAAAGGCTAATGACTTTAGTAAGTTGTGCCTCGGCAAAACGATAGAAGAGTAGAAACGCAAGCGCCGACGCAATGCCCGGCTTGCGAAAGAAGGAAGCAAAAGTTTCACTGAAACTCTTGAGCAATTCCGCGGGAGAATGAGCAGCTCGATTGACATCGGCCACGGGTCGGGGAAGCACCACGTAATGGTAGGTGCCCGCCATGAAGAAGATCACACCGAGCACTAAGAACCCGATCAGCCAGGCGTGCTGGGGAGCGAGCGAGCCTTCGAGCCGGCCCACTAGAATCACCAACAGTCCTTGGCCAGCAATCATGGCCATGCGGTAACAAGTGCTGCGGATACCGACAAACCATGCTTGATCGCTTTCCGGAACGGCCAGCAGATAAAAACCATCGGCGGCAATGTCATGCGTGGCCGAACAAAACGCCATCACCCAGAAAAAACAGAGCGAGGCCACGAAGTAGTGCTCCGTGACCAAAGAGAACGCCACGCCCACCATGCCGAGCCCGAGCAAAAACTGCATGCTCACGGTCCACCAACGCTTGGTCCGCAAGTTATCGACAAACGGGCTCCACAACGGTTTAATCACCCACGGCAAGTAGAGCAAGCTTGTGTATAGGGCAATGTCGGTGTTGGAGATGTTGAGACTCTTGTACATGAGCACCGAAACCGTGGCGACGACCACGTTCGGCAAGCCTTCAACGAAATACAAGCTGGGAATCCACCACCATGCTAGACGGCGGGAGTAGGCAGTCGATGCGACGGGAGATATTGGTTCAGACAAAGAAGATCGATCCCATCACTGCGCATCCTGCTTGTACCAACTGACAGTGCTTTCCCGACCAATCCGATCAACAGTCGACACGGCAATCGCTTGAGGAGCGGCGGACTTCGGCAGAAAATCTAAACGAAATTCCTGCTCGCTGCCAGGGACCACGTCGAGATGCCAGCCATCGGCGTGTTTGGTTTTCACGACCCACAGCCAAGGCTGCTGTTCTTTGTCGGCATCAAGCGTGACCACCCAATGGCCGCCCGCTTTCTTGACTTTGATCTTGGGTGCTTCAGGTTGTTGATCTCCCGCACTGGCGAGCCAAGGACTTGCCGGCACGAGCGCCGGATGACGATACGGTCCCTCAATGAGTGCGTCGGCGATGCCCCCCGCATTTTGCGTGAGAGCCTTCATGCTAAAATGCACGTTGCCCGTCGCCCCTTCTTGAGCACGTGTAACCCAGATCTGCGCGATCAATTCATCCGGTGCCCATGTTTGATCCACCGTATTGAGCATGCGGGAAGTGTAGTTCCCCGGCCAGAGATGCCGCTTGGCGGTGTTTTGTGCGTGCCACCAATCAAGCAGCGCGGCGTAGCTTTGCTTGGGAGGGCCAATCTTCCAATAAAGCTGCGGCGTAAAGTAATCGACCCAACCCTCCTTCAGCCATTTCTCCGTGTCGGCATACAACGATTCGTATTGATCAAAGCCGACAATCTGCGGCGGCTTGCCGGGTCGGCCGATGCCAAACGGGCTGATGCCGAACTTCATCCACGGCTTGATTTTTTTGATATCCTCGTTGATTTGCTTCACCAGCCGATTGATATTATCGCGCCGCCAGTCGTTGCGTTCGAGTTTGTTGCCAGCGGCAACGGCTTTTTCCCAACTGGGATCATCGGGAAACGGCACCAGCTTTTTCTGATCGTCGTTCACGGGATAAGGATAAAAATAGTCATCCATGTGGACGCCATCGATGTCGTACCGTTCGACCACGTCGCGAATCACCGCCATCGTGTGATTGAAGGCGGCCGGTTCACCGGGATCCATCCAGTGATAGTTGCCGTACTGCTTGACGATCTCGGGATGGGTCTTGCTCACATGCGTATCCGCGGCGGGAGTTGTCGTGTCTGCATGGCGGGTCCGATAGGGATTGAACCACGCGTGCAATTCCAACCCCCGCTTGTGCGCCTCGGTGACGGCAAACTCGAGTGGATCGTAATACGGATCGGGGGCTTGCCCCATGGTTCCCGTCAGAAATTCCGACCAAGGTTCCAGCTTCGAGTCGTACAGCGCATCACAGCTTGGCCGCACTTGCAGAATGATTGCGTTGAGATTCATGCGCACTGCGTTATCCAAGAGCGCGATCATTTCCACCTTTTGCTCAGCGGTGGATAGTCCTGGCTTGGACGGCCAGTCGATGTTGGCTACCGTGGCCACCCACGCCGCACGGAACTCGCGCCGCAACGGCGGTGCTTCCGTGGCTTGCTTGTCCCCCTCAGCCCAGCAGACACTACAAGTCAGCAAAAGTTGTACAACCAAGGTTGACTGGAATGCCAAGGTTGACGGGAAAGACAGGTGAGAACGAATTAAACCGAACGCATTGCTCATTGGGTAATAATCTCCCCACCATCACGCGAAGCTTGCGAAGTGTAAACCTGCGTATCGACCTCTTCGCCAACGTAACTCACGCTCCCATCGGCAAAGGCAAAATTGGCACCGCCGGGATGGAAGCTGCCGAACGGCAGATTGTTAAACGGAATGATCTTCTTCTCCGCGGCGACCTCGCCGGGGCGGTCGTGGGGTTCATGTTGTTTGTAGTAACCAACGGATTCAAGATTCGCATTGATCGGGATCGCGCCGTCGATGTTTTTCACCGCCGTCAGGCAATAACCTTCCGACGGACCCTCGGGAGGTTTGGGCAGCACCGAGACTTGCCAAAACGCGCCCGCCGTCCAGGCCCGCAATTGATACCACCGTTCCCCCGCCAGGAACGTGTTGCTCAGACCGTCTTGAATTTGCTTGAGTGCAATGCGACTCCCCGGGAAAAAAAGCCCGTCGAAATTCACCACGCCGCACAAACCGCTGTTGTCTCCGGCAAACCCCTCGGCAGCCCCCCGGCTCGCGGCGGAACCAGCAATCCCCGCGTAGCTCGCACTCGCGAGATTGGTGCCATTTCGATTGTCCACGACCTCGTCATCGCTCGGGCAAATGTACGGTGAAATCTGGTTTTCGTTCACGTTTTGCAAGTCGTAGATGTTCTGCGGCTCTCTGGCGGGATCGACTTTGCGAAACGCTTCGATCTGCCGCTGAATTTCCGCACGCAGGGTTTCGTTCTCAAGGAAAGAAAGCAAATTCACGTGCCAGCTCAAACCGTTGCGTCCACCGACTTTGTTGATCGTCGAACCCGGCGGCAACGTCTTGTGCGCCGATTCAAAGTTGAGGCTCGCAAGCGCCACATTCTTGAGATTGCTCTCGCAGTTCATCCGCCGCGCCGATTCCCGCGCGGCCTGCAGGGCGCTCAGCAGCAAACCAACGAGCACGCCAATAATCGCGATCACCACCAACAACTCCACCAAAGTAAAACCACGTAGTAGGCACGCTCCGCGTGACGTAACACCAGCACTAGGACGGCTGGGAGCATTATTGGGATTGGCGGACGGCACACGGAGTGTGCCTGCTACATAGCTGAACGCTTTGGCAGTTCTCTGGCGAATATCAAGACATCTCATCGCCAATGTTCCTCATGGAGTGAAGAGAAAATCCATCCAGTCACGCTGGTAAGCCGTATTGTAAGTGAATCGCGCGACGGGACCAACCGTGATGAGGCGTGTTGCTCTCAGGCTTGCGCAGCATGGTATCGTTTTTGCGAACTGTTCCGGCTTTTGCGGTTTACGCACCAGCACTTTGATTGTCTAAAACCCCTTGGCGACTACAATTGGTGTATCTATTCAGTTGTTCTGGCTGAGACTATTTTTCTCCAAAGTTCATGGATCGAGGAGGCGGTGTTGATCGTTAGAGTATTTCGATCTTTTCATCTGTTGACTGCTGCTCGCGCTTACGGATGGGCTTTTAGCTGCGTCTTGGCTCTTGCGTGTTGTTCAAGTGGTCTCGTCGAAAAAGCTGCGGCGCAAACTCGCTCCCTAGGGATCGATATCTCGGCCTGGCAGGGTAATCTGACGCAAGCGACGTGGAACACGTTCGCCGGGGCGGGAAACCGCGACTTCGTGTTCCTCCGTTCGAGCCGCGGAGGGACGACCGGTTATTACAATCAGAGCAATGCCAGCAACACCAATCCACCTGGCCAGAATACCTTCTCACAGCGCTACGACGATCCCTACTTCGTCCAAAACATCACTCGCGCCACGACGGCGGGGATGTTTGCAGGTGCCTATCACTTTGGACGCATGGACATCATCGCCTCCACGCTCAATGCCGACGGCATTCCCAACAACGGCACCGATGAGGCGGATCACTTTATCCAAATGGCGGGGCCCTGGATGCGGCCAGGATACTTGCTGCCCATTTTTGACCATGAAGCCGGAATATCGCAGCGGACCCCGGATGAATTGGCCCAATTTGCAATCGATTTCTCGAATCGAATTTACCAGCAAATGCGTATCCGGCCTGGGATCTACATCGGCGGCAACTACAACAACGATCTGGAGACCGCCTCGCAGGCTCTGCAAAACGAGATCACCGCAATTTACACAACCACCTGGAATCCTCGCTGGCCTAACCAAAATAACCCCGACGCGATCAACGTGCAGACCGGTCATCCCAAGGATTCCCTCTCCTACATTTACGGCCCGTGGGACGACAGCGGCACGACTCACCCCTGGTCATTTTGGCAGTATGCCAGCACGGGTCAGGTTCCCGGTTACAGCGGCAGTCTCGACGTTAACGTGGCCCAAGGCGGTGTGGAGTTTCTCAAGGACAAACTCGTCCCCGCAGTGTGGATGAATGATTCCAGCGGCGATTGGTCGTCGCTGGCCAATTGGAACAGCGGACAAACGCCAATCGCGCCTGTCCAGGGACCAGGCCAGGTTGCTCGGGTAGGAACGCTGACGATGCCCACTCCGCGGTTGCCGGGTGCCGCGGGGAGCGGCGTGACCTCGGGTCAGCACGACACGGTCATTCTCGACCGCCCCAATGCCAATATTACGGTGACACTCTCTTCAGGAACGCATGATATTCGCAAGCTCTATGCACGCGAAGCACTTAACATCACTGGTGGCAGCCTCAATATCGGCTACGTTCCCGTCGCGGATTCGACCCCGCTTTCCGCGCAATTCTCCGCCGATGTCAGCCTCGGTGGCAACGGCAGCCTCAGCGTGCATACTCTGCAAGTCGACGCGTCGAAAACCCTCACACTCAATGGCGGTACGCTGACACTCAATAAAATCGATCTCATGCCCCACGCCACCACTCCCGCCACGATCCTTGTGGGCGGCGATGTGGCCCTGAATCCGCTGTCCAACGCGGCGGCCGTCATCGCCAAAGGCCCCGGTGTGATCAATGGTGGTTTCATCGATTTGGGGGGAGCGAATCGTGTGTTCACGATAGGCGACGGATCTGCCGCGACCGATCTCACCATCAGCATTCCCTTTTTGAATGGCGGCGTCACGAAAGCGGGACCAGGCACCTTGCACATGACGGCCAACAGTGTCTACCAAGGTGATACGGCCGTGCAGCAAGGCGCTTTGAGCATCAACATTCCCTTCCTCTACAACACGGCCGACCTGCATTTGAGCACGGGGTCGCTCTTGAATCTCAACTTCGGTGGCTCCGACGTAATTGATTCACTCTTCATCGATGGCGCGGCCCAGGCCATCGGCACTTGGGGTGCCATCGGTTCAGCAGCCCAATTCACAAGCCCGCTGATTACTGGCACCGGCCTGCTGCAAGTGACCTCGACAATTATCGCCCCCACGATTCCTGGCGACTTCGACGGCGACGGCGACGTCGACGGCACCGACCTCGCCCAATGGCAGGACGATTACGACGCCAACGGCGAGTCCGATGCGGACGAAGATGGCGACTCCGACGGCCGCGACTTCCTCATCTGGCAACAGAACTTCACGGGCCCTGGTCCGCTGACCGCCTCGGCAGTGGCCGTCCCCGAACCAGCGGCAATCGCGTTGCTGCTCATCAGCCTGCTGGCGGTCAGCGGCATCCGACGCAGGTGGTAAACGGTTTGCCCGCAGAGAAAGGTCATCCCTAGGGAGCCTTGGCGACCGAAGTATCTGGTAGGTTGTCAAGAGCAGACAGTCAAGAGTCCAGAGCCAGACTGTATGGCTCTGGACTCTTAGCTCTCGACTCTTGACTATTCCCCTCACTCCATCTCAAAATCCACAACCTGCGGCTCGCTGCCCGGTTCGATCCTGGCCGACAGGCCGGAGGTTTCCTTGCGCCCGTACTTGGCCGGCAGCGGATTGGGATCAGGCGGCGGCAGCGGATCGCCCTCCTTGAAGCCGGCGGGAAGCTTGGGCGGCGATACTACGATGACTTCGTAATCACCAGCTTCTAGTGCAGCCATGTAGGTACCATCGATGAGAATCGCGACTCCGATGGGGCGTCCCTTTGCAGGGAAGAAACTAACCATTCCGTGGTCGAGGCTCTTGCCACGAAAAGTAACTTTACCCTGCACATCGCCTAACTGCAGACCGCGATCGCACCCAAGCTGTAAGCTCCACAAAAGTAAGGGTAGGCACTGCCAAAGACGCATCATGGGAGCGAGACATCCGTTTCACCGCCATTACGCGATCCCAGAGCCAGATACACACGGGAATCGAGAGCATCATCCAGGAAGCTAACGCCCCCATCGCCCCGGGCGAAGTTGACCCCACCGGGGTGGCGACTCCCAAAAGGTAAATCATTGACGGAAATAACGCGTGGCGTGCTGTCAGGAACCTGGGGGCGATCACCCAAGGCATTATTATGATCTTGGTAGCAGCCCTGAAAAGGATCGTGATTAAGGGCATAAGCTGCGGTGAGATTCTTACAGGCAAAGTTGGCCGTCGAGGGCTGAGGGCCGTCAGGAGCAGTAGCCCTCTTGCCCCCTCGAACTGCCGGAGGGCCGCCAATCGAGGGATCCAACCAATACGCACCAATCATCCATGCGCGGATCTGATAGGTACGCTCACCTATCATGAGTGTGTTGCTGATGCCATCTGTAGCCTGCTTTAATGCGACAGGCCAGCCCTGCGTTAATAGTCCGTCATGATTGTTGGGGCCAAAGAGGTTAGTAGTTGAAGTAGCCACACAGTAATCATCTCCATCTCTGTTGGCAGGGCACCGGCCAGTCCGGCTAAAGTACGATCCCGCGACACCCGCATAGCTCATCGCTCGGCGATCAGCATTCCCAAATTTCTCGGTCTGTAGAAGTAATTCAGGATCGCTCGGGCATAAATACATCGGCATTAACAACTTGTTTAACTCGTCCATGGCCGAGCCGTAGGCGTCGTCAGTCGCAATAAATTCATCAATCGCTTCCTGACTGACAGTACTCTGTTCAACATAGGGCAGAATTTGTACCGTCCAACCCAGTCCACTCTTCTGTGGGTCACGAGTGTTCAGTGAGCCAGGGGGAAGAGCATTCTTACTCGCTTCATAGTTAAGACATGCCAAGGCGATATTCTTCAAGTTATTCTGACAACTCATCCGCCGAGCCGCTTCCCGCGCCGCTTGAATGGCCGGCAACAACAACGCGACCAACACGCCGATGATAGCGATCACCACCAGCAGTTCCACGAGGGTGAAGGCTCTCTTGTGCGACACGCCCAAACCGCGACAGCGAATAGAAATTGTTGATTGGCCTGAACTCATGGAAAAATTCCTAGGGTGCGAACGAGCATACTCGCTCTGTGATAAGTACAAGTTCTCTAAAGGCTTATAACTCTAATTCTAAGCTGGCACTGCAAATAACCCAAGAGAATCTTGCGCACCTTTTTCTCGCAAGTGCGCACCAGCCTGCTACGTCTTTCCCGCGCAGAGGGAATCAGCCGCAGGGCGCTAGCCCTCGGTTTTTGCCGCTCGAACCGTGGGCTAGCGCCT
Organism: Bythopirellula sp.; assembly: GCA_034439695.1. Taxonomy (GTDB): domain Bacteria; phylum Planctomycetota; class Planctomycetia; order Pirellulales; family Lacipirellulaceae; genus Bythopirellula. The sequence continues at coordinate 26,525 of JAWXAV010000166.1, forward strand.
AACGGCTAATCCTAAAATCAAGCTTTGACAATTGAACTAAGTTTTTGTCCCTGCCTCAGCGAGGGGCAAACTCTGCGCGGGAAACATGGTTTAGGGAGCGGTATGTCAGCAGCGCTGAAAAAAGGAAAAGCAGTGCCGCAATTGTAGGCGGCTCGGGCACGCTGACCAGTGCGGGGTTTCCCGTGTGATTGCCTTGCCAAACCAGAAAATCACGCCCATCGACGTCGACATCCCCATCGGCATCGCCGTCCAAGATCGTCGCATAAAAAAGCCGCGCCGTGGGCTGCCCCCAGCACCACGACGCGGTCGAAAAAATTGGTCAAGCCGGAACTCGCGTGGCTCGTTCCGGCCTACAGTCTACCGGCGCTTGATCGCCAACAACGACGACAACGCCAACAGCAGCAAGCCAGCGGAAGTCGGTTCGGGCACGGACACCGCCGACAAGGCGCCACCATTGTAGGCACCTTGCCACTCGGCCAAATCAGCCGCACTGAGTGGATCGGGAGACTCACCACGCTGCCAAGCGAGGAAGTCGCGTCCATCAACGTCGCCATCGCCATCAAAGTCGCCAGGGGTGCCAACAACCGGAATATCAACAAGTCGCAGGCTGATGTTGTCGAACGCCGCAAAAGCAGCATTAATGTTCGTACCCCCCGAGGAAGGAGTCGAAGCACCCGAAGGAGTACCAAAGCGAATTTGGTTGAATCCATTGGGTCCGGTTGTTGCGGCGGTGATATCGATAGCGTCGAGACCGGCGATACCGACTCCGGGTACAGGGTCCAGGGGATCATTTAGGAGCCCGTCAGCAAAAAGATCTAGCGAGAAAGTGATTCCAGTAAGGCTGATCACCGCCTTATACCGATGAAATCCCGCGCCGACTTCCGAGGGAGTGTCTATCTCAGGGGGCAAGGGTTGGTCGATGGCGTCGTCGCTGAAAGAACCCCAGCTTCCGGTTCCAGGGAGATTGCCCGAGGGGAACAACACGGCCCGATAGGCAAAGTGTGGAGCGGTCGTCGTGCTAACACTGTTAAAGAAGCCAAGTTCGATCAGGTTTTGTGCCGCTGGAGTTACCGCGCGGAGGCCCACGGTAAGGCGCTTGTTCGCCGATAACGCATCGTCGCCGATGTCCACGGTGAGCTCGACATTCTGTGTTGCCGAGGGGGCAATCTGAAAAGCCGTTTGCGAGATGTTCACCGTTCCACCACCCGGTCCCTCGCCACCACAGTTAGCAAGGCCGGTGGCGTCGTTGAGTGAACCGCAGAACTGTGCAAATTTGGTCAGATTGGTGCCACCGTAAAACGGTGCCGTGTCACCTGGAATGAGTGCAGTGGCATTGTTCGGACGGGTGACATCGCTCGACACCCAAGCGGCCAACAACGCGGCATCGTCTGCGTAGGACTCAAAGTCTTCGACGATAATGTTCGTGTCGGCAGTGACGGGCGCGATCAGCACCGCGCTGAGGAGCGAAAAGCAAGCAATTCTCTTGAGCATGAAATAGTCCCTTACCAGAAAAGATGAGAATGAATTCATTGAGCAACTCACGATGTTTTTGGTCTTGGTGTAGCGGACGAAGGTGGATTACGAGATGTCCGCGTAGCTTTAACCCCACTCTTGCATCTTAACGACAATTCGCGAATTCACGAAACAATTGTGCGCAATTCTTTCTCGCACTTGCGCATAGCCGCAAGGCCGTGTTTGAGTCATGAACATTATCGAATGTTCAGTGCGCAAAACGTGGGATAGCCATCCTGGCTGTCATGGCATTCGGGCAGCCGGAGCCACAAAGGTTACAGGCTGGAAGCCTATGCCACGAAAGACCCGCGGAACGCTTGCACGGGGTTGACTTCGCATGGTGGTTGACTGCAAATTGAGAAAAACAATTCAGGGGTCTTCGCTAGCGGCAAACGATTATGAGCAGGATTTCAGTCGGATTTATGAGCGGAACTTCCTGCGATGGCGTCGATGTCGCCATGCTCGAAACCGATGGCAAAAGCAAAATCCTTGTCCTCGGCGGGCTAACACTCCCCTACGAAGAAAGTCTCCGCCTGCGACTCTTGGATGCTTCGCAGCATGATGTACCCTTTACCGAGCTTTTGCGTCTGGAAAACGAGATTTCGCGCCATCATGTTGCCGCGCTGAAAAAGTTGCTCGCTGAGCAACCCAAGTATGCCGCCAAGGTTTCGCTCCTTGGGTTTCATGGACACACGATCCGCCATGTTCCCAAGGAAGGTCTCACCATGCAGATCGGCAATCCTTGGATTCTCGCCAAGGAATTTCAAATTCCCGTGGTGACCGACTTCCGCCGTTGCGACATGGCGGCTGGCGGTCAAGGCGCGCCGCTCGTGGCGATGTTCCATCAAGCACTCTTCGCCGACGATCCCCATCCGACGCTTGTGCTCAACTTGGGCGGCGTGGCGAACGTCACTTGGCTTGGTGCTAACAATGAAATCATCGCCGGCGACACGGGGCCTGGTTGCGGCTTGATCGACGAGTGGGCGCAGACCATGGCCGACTTGCCGCACGATCGCGATGGCCAGTTAGCGCTCGCTGGCACGGTCGACGAAGAAATCCTAGAGTCGGCCTTCGAGACGCCGTTCTTTTCCCAGCCGCTTCCCAAATCGGCGGATCGCTACGACTTCGATCATGTCGATGTTTCGGGCCTGAGCGTGGAAGATGGCGCGGCCACCTTGTGCGCCGTCACGGCGGAGGCCGTCTATCGCGCCGTGAAACGGCTGCCCGCGATGCCCAAGCAAATGTGGGTCACGGGGGGTGGCGTGCATCACCCCGTCATCATGCGGATGCTCGCCGAGCGCTTTGGAAAAATTCGCAATGTCCGCGAGCGCAAACTCAACCCCGACACCTTGGAAGCGGAGTGCTTTGCTTGGCTCGCCGTCCGGCACCAGGACAAATTGCCGCTCACGATTCCCGAAACGACGGGTTGCGCGGCACCGATCAGTGGTGGCGTGACCACTCAGTTTGGTTAGAGGATATTTCTATTAGGGTTCCTCAGGAATTTTAATGGCTAATTCTAGCTCAAGCGGTCTGCTGGCCGGGGGTTGCCAATTGTTTGCAGCTCGGGTATCCCGGAGGGGTTAGATATTTTAGCCCAGGGTTGGTCGCTTCTGGCGACTACCCTGGGTAGGTATCCCGCCCCACAGCCTACCCTGAAAGGGTTGTATCAGTCCCAGACGTAGCGTTCGTCGATCACCGCACAAGTCCGTGACAAGGTCGAGAGCAGGTAAACGCGATCTGCGTAGTGGATGCAACCCTTTCAGGGTTGGCGCTTTTCTGGTTATCGTAACCCAGGGTAGTCGCTAAAGCGAACAACCCTGGGCTGAATGATGGTATCCCTGCGGGATGAAGAGATCGTCCGAGGGATCTCTCCCGTTAGATGTTTCACCCGTTAAATCTCCCGAAGAACCATTCAATAGAATCGTCTTCTAACGTCTGAGCTATCCACCATCCGTGTTTAATCCGTGTTTAATCCGTGTCCGGTCTTCCGGACTGGCAGACCAGTATTCCGTGGCTAAATTTATTCCTCAACAACCCCGACGACGTAGCAGCAGCGCCAACCCGCCTCCGGCGGCGAGCAGCGCAAACGAAGCCGGCTCAGGAACAGGCCCCACGCCGAGGGTGAATCCGTGCCAAGTTTCAGGCGTGGCTACGGTCCACGACAGAGACGAGAACGTCCCCTGAAACTGAATCACGCCGTGGCCTTCCACGCCTTCAAGGACGTCTCCCGTTAGTTCGGATAAGGTTCCTGGTCCGCCAAAGATGCCAGGAGCAAAACTGACGACGTCGAACGGTCTGTCAAACGCGTACTGCACCGGAAGGTTAGAGCGGCCCAGGCTGAGAATCGCCATCAGCGGATTGGTCAGCGGCTGCGAAAAGGTCAGAGTATTTGGGGCGGAGAGCCCTCCTTGCAAGGTAATAACGTCCGCGGCCGGTGGTTCGTTGGGAACGAGTCCGCTCAGATAGGGAGCATTGGGAAACCAATAGTTCGTCCCACCAGCGACCTGCGTCGTAAGAAAAACCTCACCAGTGTAGGAAACGGAAACAGGGCCTCCCGGCGTCGACAGCGTACCCGATGCGGCACCCACGTTGCCAAACGTGGCCGCCGTCCAGTCGGTCCAATCGACGAGAGCCACCGTCTTGTCAGACAAGTTCGCGATGATGCACATCGCAAGAGCAACGGATGTCAATTTCATTAGACGTGTCTCCAGAAATAAGGTGAAATGTCAAACGGAAATCGTCTAGCCAGGGGTTCAATCTAAGATTGCCTATTCCAGAAGTCAAATTATTTCTGGTCAGAAATCCCCGAAGATGGCTATTGCCCGACATTTCGCCCAGGATTTGGCCCTAAACCATTCCGAACTGGGGATGCACGCCCATTTTAACGCGTGGAATGGCGCGCCGCGGCGGATGTTCTAGTTGCCAAGCTCAGAGCCGAGTTCTCGCCCGGCCAGTCGAACGCATCCCAGCACGGGTTTGGCCACGATTGTGACCGTCGAGGGAAACACCCTCCGGCTGTTGAGCTTTTTGATCAGCCCGTCGCGGAGGAGTGAGCTACCACAGGCCACGCCCCCAGCGAGCGCCAGCGGAAACTCATTGCCAAGTTTCAGTTGTTGGGCCGCGGAAATCACCAAATCGGCTAATTGCTCGGCAGCTTGCATGAGAATCCCTTGAGCGATGATGTCTCCTTGTTCGGCACAATCAGAAACCAAGTCGGCGAGTCCCGCCATAGCGGTGCGGACATCGCCCTCGTGAGATAAGGAGGTGAGCAAATCGCGCGGCTCTGCAATTGCCAAGCGATTGAGGAGAGCTTCCTGCAAAAGCGTGGGCGCTGATCGGCCATCCGTCGCTTGGGAAACGGCGCGCGCGGCGGCTTGGCCGAGCCAAAAAGCGCTCCCTTCATCGCCAAACCAATAACCCCAACCACCGGTTACCGCGGTGTTATTCTGCCGATCCGCGGCAAAGGCGACCGCACCCGTTCCCGCGATAAGGGCCACGCCATGTCCCAGGGGTGTGCCCGCGATCAGCACCGGCAACGCATCATGCACCACGCGCACTTGCTCGGCGATGTTTTTCTCGCGAGCCCAATTTTGGATAAGTTGCTGAGTTTCAGGCCGACCGGCACCGGAAAGTCCAAACACCGCGCCGGCAACACAATCACGCGGCAACTGAGCCGTAGACCACGCCTGGTCAATTGCCTGCGAAAGATTGGCAAGCGCTTTCTCCGCGCCCACGGCCTTGACGTTTGACGACCCCGCTTGGCCCTGACCAAGAATTGTTTCTTCACCAGCGGGACCAACTTGCGCCAGGCAAGCATCGGTCTTGGTGCCCCCGCCATCGACTCCGAGAATCAAGCTGGTATTTGCAGACATGATTCGAGTATAGCCGCGAAGTTGTGGTCAGGCATGGCCGTTTTCGAGGGCTTTGCGCAAGTGTCCTTTCGACGCTTGCAGTCGCAAGCGAGCTTGCTCGGGTGGCAGCCCTAATCGCTGAGACACGATCGCCGTTTTGAGTTCCCCCCGGCTTTGTTGAAGCAAACTTGAAGCCGCTTCCGGGGTGACACCCGTCAATTTGCACACGATCCGCCGGCTCCGTTCGGTGAGTTTGACATTGGTCGCCTGCAAATCGACCATCAGATTGCCGTAGGTTTTGCCCATCCGCACCATCGCGCCGGTGGAGAGCATGTTGAGCACCATTTTCGTGGCGGTGCCCGCTTTCATGCGAGTCGAGCCACTCAAGATTTCCGGACCGACGACGGGATTGATGCTCAGATCGGCCCGCGCACTCAGTGCCGGATCGCGATTGCAGCTCAGACCAATGGCGTAGGCTCCTTGGCTGCGAGCGTAGTCCAAAGCCCCCATCACATAGGGTGTCCGGCCGCTCGTGGCAATCCCCACCACGACGTCATGGCTGCACAGTTCAATGTTCTTTAAGTCTTGAGAAGCCAGATAAGGAGCATCTTCAGCCCCTTCCACGGCTTTCAGCAAAGCACCGGGGCCACCAGCAATAATGCCTACCACTTGCGCGGGATCGGAATTAAAAGTCGGAGGGCACTCGGCAGCATCGAGAACGCCGAGGCGGCCGGAAGTTCCGGCACCAATGTAAATCAGCCGCCCGCCGTGTTGCAGTCGATTGGCAATCACGTCGATGGCCTTGGCAATTGCATCCGCCTGTTGATTCACGGCCTCGGCCACTTTGGCGTCTTCGGAATTAATCAGCGCGACGATTTCCTGAGCGCTAAGGCTATCGAGCCCTTCCGACGCGGGATTGCTGGCCTCTGTGGTGAGATGTTCTAACATGTTTTCAATTCTAATGTGCGGGTGTGAAGACAAGTAGCTAACATGCGCGAAAAAGAGAAAATCCTGCGCTACGCTAGATGTCTCACTTCTAATTTCGCTTTAGTCGGTACTTTATTCCCACCTCTTAGGATGTCAGCATCGACTTTTTTTGTGTAGCAAAATACGCTGGAACTTCTGCTGCTTGGTTTGGCTCGCGATGCACGATGTCTTTCGTTTAGCATGGGAATCAAGAAACTCGCATCAACTTAATCGCAGTTGGGGCAACAATCCCGCCACGTTTTTGGCAAAAAATGACCGCTTCTTTTTCCACAAAACCTTTTCTGGCTCGGTAATCACCACCCTTGAACCTTTCGATTCATGCTATCGATGCAGCCATCGTCGTCGCCTATCTCGCGACGGTACTCGCCCTGGGGCTATGGGTCGGACGCGGGCAAAAGACCACGACCGAATATTTTCTCGGTGACCGCTCGCTCCCCACGTGGGCCGTGCTCCTGTCGATTGTCGCCACGGAAACCAGCACCGTCACCTTCCTGAGCATTCCTGGCTTCGCCTTCGCCGAAGCCGGCGACATGCGATTTCTGCAAATCACCTTCGGCTACATCGTGGGCCGATTTCTAGTCGTCTGGGCCTTGCTACCGCTCTATTTCCAAGGGCAATCATTTACCGCTTACGAGGTGCTGCAGCGCCGCTTCGGCATTTCCTCACGGCGTGCCACGTCGCTCTTATTTCTTATTACGCGAAATTTGAGCGATGCATTACGACTTTATCTGACTGCCTTGGCGCTACAACAAGTGATCGGTTTGAGTTTGCCAACCTGCATCGTTGTGATGGGAACCGTCACGATTATTTACACGGTGCTCGGCGGCGTGAAATCGGTGGTTTGGAACGATTGCCTCCAGTTTTTTATCTACATCATAGGCGCTGTCGTGGCGTTGTTCGTGATCGTCTCGCAGTTACCAGGGGGCTGGGAGCATTTTGCCGAATTTGGCGCGGAATACGATAAATTCCGCGTTCTGGACTTTGATCTCAGTTTAACCAAACCCACGATGACGTTTTGGTCGGGGCTGATTGGGGGATTATTTCTCACCGCCGCCACCCACGGCACCGACCAACTTATGGTCCAGCGCTACCTCACCGCGCGTAGTCAACGTGCCGCTGGTTGGGCGTTGGGGCTGAGCGGAATAGTGGTTGCTGCCCAATTCGCGTTGTTCCTGGTCATCGGTGCCGCTTTGGCCTGCTTCTACACGGAATATCCGCCAGACCTGCCGTTTGGGCCGAAAGACGGCGACAAAGTCTTCTCCCATTTCATCGTGCATCATCTTGGCCGCGGACTGGTCGGTCTCACCCTGTCAGCGGTGTTCGCGGCTGCCATGTCCACGCTCTCCGGCTCGCTCAATTCCTCGGCGACCGCGCTCATCAACGACATTTACTTGCCACTCGTGCGCCACGAACCTTCTGCCAAGCAACAACTTTGGATCAGCCGCCTAGCTACGGTGGGCTTCGGCGTCCTGCAGGTTGTTATCGCCATCGCCAGTTATTACCTGGGCACAACGGAAAACACGGTCAACAGCGTCCTCAAGATTGCTGGCTTTGCCTTGGGGCCGCTGTTAGGAATCTATTTTCTGGCGGTTTTCGCCAAAGGGGTTCAGCAACGCGCGGCCTTGACCGGCTTTTGTGTCGGCGTGGCTTCGCTCACTTATATCGCATTAGCCACCCCGCTGTATTGGCCCTGGTATGCTGGAGTTGGCTCGCTGATTACTTTCACTGCCGGTATCCTGCTGAGTCATGTTCTCGTTGAACCGACACATCCTGCCTCGCAACCTGAGTGGGAAAAGAAGTGAATATCCAAAAACGTGTTCTGATTATTCTTTGTTCTCTCGCGTGTCTAAACTTTTGTGGAACGACCGCCAGCGCGGAAACAGATTCTTCGGCACTCCCTGTGAAAGAGCCAGCGAAGCTAGGCTTTTCCGCTCCTCAACTCAACCGCATCGACGACATGGTCGCTGCGGAAATCGAGAACGGCAACATGCCCGGCTGCGTGGTGATGATCGGCCGCCGCGACGGCATCGCCTTCGCTCGGGCCTATGGAGATCGGCAAGTCGAACCAACCAAGGAAGCGATGACGCTCGACACCGTGTTCGACATGGCCTCGGTGACCAAGCCTGTCGCCACGGCGACCAGCATCATGCTGCTCGTCGAGCGCGGCCAAGTTCGCCTGGGCGAACCCGTGGCGACGTACATCCCCGAGTTTGCTCAAAACGGCAAGGAAGCAATCACGGTCGAACATCTCCTCACGCACCAAGGCGGACTGATCCCCGACAATTCGATTGAAGATTACGAACACGGGGTCGAGGAAGCCTGGAAACGGATGTGGGCCTTAAAGCCCATCGAGCCGGTCGGCACGAAGTTCATCTATACCGATGTCGGTTTCATGACGCTGGGTGAAATCGTCCGCCGCGTGACGGGCCAAACGGTCGCGGAATTCGCCGCCCAAAACATTTACCAACCCCTCGGCATGACCGAAACGGGGTATCTTCCCAGCGATGAGTTGAAGGCCCGCACGGCCACCACCGAAAAAATCGACGGCCAGTGGCGGCGCGGCGAAGTGCACGATCCCCGCGCCGCGCTGTTGGGCGGAGTCGCCGGGCACGCGGGTCTGTTTTCCACCGTCCACGACTTAGCCAAGTACGCCCGCATGCAACTCTCCGACGGTCGCGTCGGCGAAAAGCAATTCCTGCATCCGCTCACCATCGCCGAGATGCGCCGCACACGAACCATCGACGGCAACAAACGCGCCCTCGGTTGGGATAGTCGCAGCAAGTACTCCAGCAACCGTGGTGAACTCTTCAGCGACAAGGCCATTGGCCACGGCGGCTTCACCGGCAATGCGTTTTGGATCGACCCCGAGCTCGATCTCTTCGTGATTTTCCTGTCGAGCCGACTTCATCCCGACGGCGTGGGCAACGTCAATCCCCTCGCCGGCCGCATCGGCACCGTTGCCGCGGCAGCGCTTCAAACAAGTGCGGGTACTGAAGGTACTCTCCAAGCCCCTGCTCTGCTCGGCATTGATGTTCTCGAGCGCGACAACTTTGCCGCGCTCAATGGCCGTCGGGTCGGCTTGATCACCAACCACACAGGTCTTAACCGCGACGGCAAACGCACGGTCGATTTGTTGCATAATGCACCCGATGTGGAATTGGTTGCCGTTTTCAGCCCCGAACATGGCTTGTACGGAAAACTCGACGAATCAAACATCGCCGACACGCGCGACGAAGCGACCGGCTTGCCCGTCTACAGCTTGTACAACAAAACGCGTAAGCCCGATCCCAACCAGCTTGAGGGCATCGACACGATTGTGTTCGACATTCAGGACATTGGCTGCCGCTTCTACACGTACATTTCGACCATGGGCTTGGCCCTCGAAGCGGCAGCGGAGCATGATCTCAAGTTCGTCGTGCTCGACCGCCCCAATCCGCTCGGAGGTTCAATCACCGAAGGTTCGGTGCTCGACACCGGGATCAAAAACTTCGTGGGCCATCACGCCATTACCGTCCGCCACGGCATGACAGTGGGCGAGCTCGCCCAGATGTTCGCCGCGGAAAACGAACTCGATGTCGGTCTACAAATCGTGAATGTAGAAAATTGGCACCGCGACGAGTACTGGGACCAAACGGCGCTTACCTGGACAAACCCATCACCCAACATGCGGAGCCTCGCCGAGGCGGTGCTCTATCCCGGCATCGGCTTGCTCGAAACGACCAACGTCTCGGTAGGCCGTGGCACCGACACGCCGTTTGAAGTTCTCGGCGCACCGTGGATCGAGGGACCAAAACTAGCCGCGCATCTCAACAGCCAACAGCTTCCGGGTGCCACCTTCGTGCCGATCCAATTCACGCCCCGCGAAAGCAAGTTTGCTCAGGAACCTTGCCAAGGCATCAACATCATCGTCATCGACCGCGCAGCGTTTCGCTCCGTGCCCGTGGGACTCGCCATCGCGATCGCCCTGCGTGAGCTTTTTCCCGACGACTGGGACATGACCAATTTCAATCGCCTGCTCGGCAGCGAGAAAGTATTCTCCGCGATTGAAAAGGGCACAACCCTCGCGGAACTCGAAAAACTGATCGCCCCCGAACTCGCCGAGTACAACAATCGCCGCCAGCAATTCTTGCTTTATCCGTAGGGCTGTATCATGCGACAGGGCTGTATCATGCGACCGATTTAGCTCCGCAGGAGTGCGCTATGATAGCCCAGCGGCTGTGTTGTTTGTCAATGATTTTTTAGCAGGCATGGAGGTCTCTCCAGGGAGTATTGTTCCTGATCATGGTGTTAAGAATCAC
>JAWXAV010000167.1:0-4394 GCA_034439695.1 Bythopirellula sp.
CCAGCTTGTGGAACCGCTCCGCATCCGCGGTTTTACCAAGCATTTTGGCATAGCGTTCCATCAAGGTCAGGTCGTAGTAGAAGTACGACGTTGCTAGTAGCGTTTTGTCGGTGGCTCGCGCGGGATCCTTGGAGTGGATCAACTGCGGGTCTTCGGGTGGAACGCACCAATCGCCGTACGTATCGCGATCGATGATGCCGTCTTTCGCAAAGGTGAGCATGTAGTCGACCCAGCGTTTCGCGCTGTCGTAATGATCGGCGATGATCTGGGAATCGCCAAATTGACGCAGCAAGGTATTGGGAATGATGACCGTGCTACTGGGCCAAGTCACATTGTCTGTATAAAGGGGCCAGAAGCTCGGGCTCACGTCGGGGACACTGCCCGTGGGCTTCTGCGAGTCGGCAATGTCTTGCAGCCATTTGGCGTAAAAGGCCCCGTTGTCGTAGATATAGGTCTCGCCGCGTGATTCCTCGGAGCGGTCGCCGAGCCAGCCTTGGCGTTCATCGCGTTGTGGGCAGTCCGTGGGGATGCTGCGATAATTGCCGCGCGTGCCCCACACCACGTTCTTAAAGATTTGATTGACGAGTGGATTCGAGCATTCAAACTCGCCGGTCCGCTGGAGGTCATCATGCACCACTTGGCCTTCAAGCGTCTCAAGCGTGGGCGTGCCGGGATAGCCGATCACTTCGACGAAGCGGAAACCATGGTAGATGAACCGTGGTTCCCAAATCTCCGTTCCTTCCCCTTTAAGCGTGTAGACATCAGTGACCTTCGCCCCGCGGATATTGGCGAGATAAAGTTCGCCGTCGGGCGTGAGCGTTTCGGCATGGCGTAGCGTGACGGCCGTGCCTGCTGGGCCACTAACTTTCAAGCGGCACCAACCGACGAAATTTTGCCCCATGTCGAAAATGAACACGCCGGGGCGTGGTTCGGTGACGACAATCGGCTTGAGCGTTTCGATGACGCGAATGGGTGCAATGGGTTGCGGCACCAACTCGCCGGGCGGAATGGCGGCCTGCTCCGCATTCAAAAAATGCGAATCGTTGAATCCAGGTTCGCTCCACCCCGGCATTTCCTTGCGTGCATCATATTCCTCGCCGTCGTACTCATTATTGGCAACGATCGGGCCATCGGTGGTGATTCGCCAAGAATTGTCGCTTACGACTTCCGAGACGCTGCCATCGGTGTGTTCCACGCGAAGCTGCAAGAGAAGTTTCGGATACCCAAAGTTGGTCATCGAGGCGTACACGTCGCTGCGGGGAGAATAATAGCGCCCGTTGCCCAGGATGACGCCCAAGGCGTTGACACCTTCGCGGAGAGCATCCGTTACGTCATGCGTCACATAAAACGTCCGTTTGGGATACTCGGTGAGCCCCGGCGATAACACGGCATCACCGACTCGCTTGCCATTGACGTAAAGTTCCGAAACACCCAGTCCCGACATGCTCATGGTCGCACGACGAATGGGCTTCTGGAGTTCGAATTCTTTCCGAAGATAGCGAGCGGGAAGGCGGCGGTCCTCGGCATGACGAACTTCCCCCCAAGGTTGCATTCCCACTGGTCCCACGACCAGCGCACTCTGCCAATCCTTATCGGCAAAGTCGGCAGCGAACCAATTTTCGGCAAGCTTGTCGTTTGTTTTCCACTCGGCATCAGTGACCAGGAGCATAGGTTCTCCCTCGGTAAATTCCACTTTGAGCCAGGCCACTAACCCAGCGGGATTGGGACTCTCGCCTTCGTTTTTCGCCAAGACCGCCAGCACATTTTTGCCGGGTTCTAAGCGCTTGGTAATGTCCATCTCCTTGGCGGAACGATGGCCACTGCGACTGCCGATGTCTCGGCCATTGAGAAATATCGAACAACGATCGTCAGCCGTGATCCGCAACGTGGCGGAGCGAATCGTGCGATTAGCGGGGAGATCAAATGTGCGGCGGAAATAGCGTTCTTCTGGAGCCACCCATTCAGCAGGTTTTCCCTCGGGGAACCAAATCCAATTCGTGTCGGTAAGGAATTCGAGGCTGGGGAATTCATCACGTCCGATCCATTGAGCGCGCCAGTCGGTGGGCTGGAGCATACCCATCGACCAGAAGGCAGGCTCGCTCCAGCCCGAGGTTTTGCCAGCTTGATCCCATACGCGCACTTTCCAGAAATAGTCCTCAAAAGATTCGAGCGGCTTGCCAGCGTAGGGAATAAATAATGACTGATCGGACTTCACTTCACCACTATCCCACAGGTCACCTTCATGAGCGTCGAGTTTCTCGCGTGAACTGGCCACTAGAATTTGATAGGCCGACTGCGCTTGGGCACGCTCATTTGAAGTGCTGTACCAACTCAGTCGTGGCTGCTTGGCAGCGATGCCGAGTGGATCGTTGATATGTTCACATTCAAGTCCCGTGACTGCAAGTTCCGCGCAGGAAATCTGAGGGTATCCCCAAAAAGTAACGAGAACAAGTAAGTATAGATTTACAGAGGATAAGAGATACGCTTGCATTATGTTTTGTCGCCTACAAAAAATCAACGATCGTTGCGATTAGCACGTTCGATGGCCACGGCAAAGATAATCACCACGCCTTTGACCACTTGCTGCCAGAAGGGAGAAACTTCCAACAGTACCATACCATTATTCAAAACGCCAATGATGAGGCAACCCAATAATGTCCCCCAAATCGAGCCACGTCCGCCGGAAAGCGATGTGCCGCCGATCACGACGGCTGCGATTGAGTCGAGTTCATAACCCGTGCCGGCGTTGGGAGTCGCGGAATCGAGGCGTGACGTGACCAAGAGTCCAGCTATTCCCGAGAGCAGACCACCGCAAGCATAGACGCAGAGCTTGACTTGTGGCACGTCGATGCCGCTGAGTTGAGCCGCGCGTTCGTTGCCGCCGATGGCGTAGAGATAACGTCCAAACCGTGTGCGCTCGGTAACGACCACGAAAATGCCCACAAGTACTGCCGCGATGCAGACCGGCATGGGAATGCCCAGAAAATATCCTGTGCCCAACTTGCCGAACTCATCGCCGAGGCTGGTGATAGGAAACCCGCCGGTCCAGAGCATCGTGAGTCCGCGAGCGATGCTCAGCATGCCCAGCGTGGCGACGAACGGAGGCAAGCGAAAGCGAGTGATTGCGAGTCCATTACAAAGTCCTAATGTTGTACCCACCACGATGCCCGCTACGATGCCACCCACAACGGTGAACTGGAGTTGCACGCCAAAGCGGTCGAGCGTCACGCCATTTTTCATAAGTCCCGCGGCAATGGCTCCCGACAGGGCAAGGATTGAGCCGACGGAAAGATCGATACCGCCCGAGAGAATGATCATCGTCATGCCAATCGAAAGGCAAACATTGATCGAGATTTGTCGCAGCACGTTGAGCGTGTTATCGACCGTGAGAAAGCGGTCCGTCGCCAAACTCAAAGCCAACACCAATAGCGAGAGGGCCAACACTGACTGGAAACGCATGACCAGGGATTTGATTTCAGTGTGAGTCATGCGATGGCCTTTCCCGTGGGTAGCGCGGCTTTGAGGATCCGTTCCTCGTTAGCCTCCGAGTGAGTGAGCTCCGCCGTTTTGCGTCCTTGGGACAAGACCACGATACGGTCGGAAATGGCCAGAATTTCTGGCAATTCCGAGGAAACCATGACGATTCCCAACCCACCCTGGGCTAATTCGTTGATGAGCGCGTAGATTTCGCGTTTGGAATTGATGTCGATCCCGCGGGTCGGCTCGTCGAGCAACAGCACGCGCGGGTTCGTGGCCAACCATTTGGAAAGCACGACCTTCTGTTGATTGCCGCCGCTCAAGTTACGCACTAGTTGTCTCAGCGAGGGGGTCTTAAGCCGCAACCGAGTCGCGTATCCGCCGGCAAGCTGCAATTCCTTTGCGGAGCTTAACAAGCCCCAAGATTCTGTTTTTTTGAGCGACGACAGGCTCACGTTGGCGGCCACGCTCAGGGGAAGGACGAGCCCTTCTTGCTTGCGGTCTTCGGGAGCGAGTGCCAAACCCGCCGCTATCGCTGCCGCTGGTGAATTGATTTGAACTTGTTGACCACCCACGAAGACTTTACCCGTGGTTGCTTGCGGATGGAGGCCGAAGAGTGATTGCAACAACTCGGTACGGCCCGCCCCCATGAGTCCAAAAAGTCCCACAACTTCGCCGCGATGCACGGCAAAGGAAACATTCTGAACCAAGAAACGCCCCGGTCGTTGCCGATCGGCAAGGCTGAGATCGGCGACGCGCAGGACCTCTTCACCTGGTATTGCCGTCGATTTAGGAAAAAGCTCGGTTAGATCCCTACCCACCATCAAGCGGACCATTTTATCGTGAGTAACACTCTTAACCCGGATTTCCCAGATGACTTCCCGCACAATGGCACGCGATTTGCGCCACACCTTGTA
>JAWXAV010000168.1:0-8428 GCA_034439695.1 Bythopirellula sp.
AAACGCAAATAGAAATCCCGGCGATAGCCGTCCACAAATCAAACCCTAACTCGCTAACGAATCAACAGAGAAATTCCATTTCACGATGAACCAGGACACAAGTACTGCAGAGATATTAGAAACCCCTGCTCAGCATGATTGTAGCACACACAGATTATCGAAGATACACTCGCCGCTCGTCACGCTTCAAAATGCACCTCAAAATCCTCAAGTTGGCGATGACAGCAAATCAGCCTATAATGATGAACTTCCCTGCGGGCAACATTGTCACTAGGGAAGCTACTTTGATCCAATCCCAAAAAGTAGCATGGGACCTCGGCCCGTGTGGTAAAACCTCACGGCCCAGGGGGCCATGCTACCCCGTTGCTTTCATTTTTATATTCTGGGAGAGAAAACGTGTTTGAGTCGATCGCCATTGTCGGTGCCACTGGTGCCGTGGGAAGCCTGATTCGCCAAATGTTGGAAGAACGGAATTTTCCCTATGAGAAAATCACATTCCTGGCCTCCGCGCGTTCCGCCGGCACGACGATCACCTTCAAAGGCGAACAACACAAAGTCGAGCTCCTGCGTCCCGAAGCCTTTGACAACATCGACCTCGCCATCGGCAGCACCCCCGATCCCGTGGCCAAAGAGTTCTGTCCCTGGGCGGTCGAGCGCGACTGCGTTGTCGTCGACGAGAGCGGCTATTGGCGGATGGACCCCAACGTGCCGCTCGTGGTCCCCGAGATCAATCCCGAGGCGGCGTTCAATCACCAAGGGATCATCGCCAGCCCTAACTGCTCGACCACGCAAATGGTTCTCGCCATGAAGCCGCTGCACGATGCGGGCACGATCCGCCGCGTCGTGGTCAGCACCTATCAAGCCACCAGCGGAGCAGGGGTCCAAGGCCAAGAAGACCTCATCGCTGGCAGCCGCGCGTTTCTCGACGACGAAGATTACAAGTATCAAGTCTTCGCCCACCCGATTGCGTTTAACCTCATCCCGCAAATTGGCTCAGCGAAGTTCGAGGGTTACACCAGCGAAGAAATGAAAATGGTTTTCGAGACTCGCAAAATCTTTGGCGACGATACGATCCAAGTTTGCCCCACCTGCGTGCGAGTGCCGGTGGAAAACTGTCACAGCGAAAGCATTCTCGTTGAAACCGAGAAAAAGATCACCGTCGCCGAGGCTCGCGAATTGTTCGCCGCCACGCCAGGGATCAAAGTCGTCGACGATCTCGCCGCAGGCATCTACCCGATGCCCGCCGATTGCAGCGGCGACGATGCCGTCTTCATCGGCCGCATCCGCGAAGACCTCTCCAGCCCCAACGGCTTAGCTTTTTGGTGCGTGAGCGACAACCTCCGCAAAGGAGCCGCGACCAATGCCGTTCAGATCGCGGAACTGTTAGTCCGCGCGCAAGCGACGGTCTGAAATTGATATTAAAAGCAGTCTCTCTCGCAAAGGCGCGAAGGCGCAAATAGGATGTTTTTATTCTTTGCGCCTTCGCGTCTTTGCGAGAGTTCTTAAATGCCCACGTTCAAACTCACCATCGCGTACGACGGCACGAAGTTTTCGGGTTGGCAATTTCAACCCAAGTGCCGCACGGTGCAGGGGGCCGTGCAAACCGCGTGGGAGCAAATCACGGGCGAAGCCGTGCAAGTTTCCGCCACCAGCCGCACCGACGCCGGGGTTCATGCGCTGGGCCAAGTCGTGGGGGTCAACTCCGCCACGCATCTCGCGGCGGACCAACTTTACCGGGCCCTCAACGCCAAGCTTCCCGAGGACGTGGTGCTGGTGGCCATTGAAGAAGTCGCCGCCGGTTTTCACGCCACCCGTGACGCCGTTGGTAAACGATATCGCTATCGCATCCATAACGAGCGCACGCGGCCACTCTTCGACCGAAACTTCGTGTGGCATGTGCCCCAGTCTCTCGATGTCGACATGATGCAACGCGCGGGACAAGCACTGGTTGGCACGCACGATTTCGTCAGCTTCCAAGCCGCCGGGTCGGAACGAGAAAGCACCGTGCGCACGATCACTGTCGTCCAAGTCCGTCGTTGTCTACGTGAACTTTCGTCAAGCGTGCTTATTGACGTGGAAGGGGATGGCTTTCTTTACAACATGGTCCGGATCATCGTCGGCTCGCTCGTCGAGGTAGGTGTCGGTCGCCGCGAGGAGCAATGGCTTGCCGAGGCGCTGGCCGCGCGTGATCGCCGCGCCGCGGGGAAAACGGCACCGCCGCAGGGATTGTGTCTTTTTCATGTCTACTATTAATTCAATCGATTACCGCTAAACCGTAAGCGGTCGCTTGCGGTTTAGCGATGATTCCGCTCCGGGTTTCCTCCGCGCGCATATCCGACTAAACTTAAAGCCTTGATACTTCCCTCACGCGAAACACTTCAGCCCCCCTCGAATTCATGGCTACTGGCGGTAAAGAATTTGTCGGCCCCTATCGGCTCTATTACCTGATTCGGGCAGGAGCCATGTACGAAATCTGGGCCGTGCGGCCGATTGGCAAGAATGAAGCCTTTGCCATGAAATGGCTTCCCGCAGGCAACAAGCATAGCCGCCTGGCTGCTGGGGAACTCAAGCACGAATACACGGTCGGCAAATCGCTCGAACATCGCTCGATCATCAAAACGCTCGACTTCGGCGCGAGCAAGGAAGGCACTTACTTGATTATGGAGTTGTTCAAAACTCCCAACCTCAAGCAGCAAATTCATGAAGGGGTCGAGCGGCTCCACTGGCGGATGGAAGCAATACTCGGCGAGGCCGCGCTTTCCATCGAGCACATGCACAAACTGGGCTGGACTCATCGCGATATCAAGCCCGACAATTTTTTGGTCAACGAAGAAAACGAAGTCCGGCTCATCGACTTCACTTTGGCTCGTAAGATCAAGAAAGGGTTCTCGAAGCTGCTCGGCGGTAAAGCTCCAGTGCAGGGGACTTACAGCTACATGGCTCCCGAGCAGATTCGCGGCAAGGAAGTCGACGAACGGGCCGACATCTATAGCTTCGGCTGCATGGTGTACGAGCTCATGTGTGGTAAGCTGCCGTACACCGGCACGAGCACAGCCGACCTCTTGAACAAGCATCTCAAAGGTCGGCCCCAGCCGATCGGGATGCTCCAAAAAAATATCCAGCCAGACTTTGCCAATTTGATCCATCGGATGCTGGAAAAAGACCCCAAGGACCGCCCCGATTCGCTGATGGAGTTTTACCGCGAACTCAAGGCCGGCCGCTGTTTTCACATTAAGCCCAAAAAACCGGTCGAGAAAGTGGAAACCAAAGACGACGACGAACACCACTAATTTCGGTATAATTTTTTCACGCAGAGGCGCAGAGGAAAATTTGAAACCGCTGATATTCGCTAATGAACGCTAATTGATTAGCGAGCATTAGCGTCCATTAGCGGTCTACTTTCTTGAACTCTGCGTGAGACTGATATTTATTTGAAGTTGGACCTACCATGCCTGGATACGACTTTCGCCTGCCGTTTGAGCAACCGATCTTCGAGCTGCAGGAGCAGATCGACACACTCGAAGCCAACGACAAGAAAACGCCCGAGAGCATCGAGCACACGAGCGGTCTGCGCAAGCAACTCGCCGAAACCACCAAGACGATCTACAACAATCTCGATCCTTGGGAAACCGTGCAAGTCGCGCGTCACAAAGAGCGGCCCAAGTTCACCGATTACCTGGATCTTGTCTTCGATGAGTTCGTCGAACTGCACGGCGACAAGTTTTTCGGCGACGATCGCGCGCTGCGGACCGGCTTTGCCAAACTCGACGAACACAAGGTGCTGGTCGTCGGTCATGAGAAAGGCAAAACGCTTAAGGAGCGCAACGAGTGCTACTTCGGCTGCGCCCATCCCGAGGGCTATCGCAAGGCGATGGAGAAAATGAAACTCGCGGCGAAGTTCAAGCTCCCCATCATCGCCATGATCGACACGCCCGGCGCTTATCCTGGCATCGGTGCCGAGGAACGGGGCCAGGCGATGGTGATCGCCCAAAGTATGTTGCAGATGTCGCGGCTCAAGACCCCGATTATCTGCGTCGTGATCGGCGAGGGGGGGTCCGGCGGAGCCTTGGGCATCGGCGTCGGCGACCGCGTGGCCATCCTGCAGCACGCCTACTATTCGGTGATTAGCCCCGAAGGTTGCGCCGGAATCCTCTGGAAAAGCCATAACTACGCCGAGCAAGCCGCCACGGCGCTCAAAATCACGTCCCGGCATCTCAGCGAGATGAAAATCGTCGACGACGTGGTCGAGGAACCGCTCGGCGGAGCCCATCGAGATCATCACCAGATGGCAGGCCGCTTGAAGGTTTATCTCATCAAAACCTTAAGGGAACTCCTGCGTAAGCCGACCGAGCAACTGCTCGCCGAACGCTACGAAAAGTTCCGCCGCATGGGCCCATTCCTAGAAACGTCGGCCGTGGTCTAGCAGAGAGCCGCGACACGAAGCGCGGGGTTAGCCGCGACGCGGAGCGCCAGCGCAGTGGAGCGGGGGATCTCTAAAACCCACCACATAACACGTTACATCGTCTCTCCCACGAACGTCCGATAATCACTGTTATGTTCGTTTCGGGCATAGATTCGCCCGAGAAAACAAGGCTCCGCATCTGCCCTGTTCTTCTAAGCGCTGGCGCAGTGGAGCGGAGCAGAACGCCTTCAATACCCACCATTCTGTGGCTGCGGCGGCCAGGTCGGCAGCGGCGTTGCGGCGGGCTGGGCGGGGATCGAATTGCTGTTGCCGCTCATCGCGTTGTTGCTTGTTGGCAGGCTTGGCCATTCGGGAAACGCCGCCGCGGGCCAGTTCGCGTGTTGCGAGCCGTGCTGACCGTTGGGATCAAGCTGCTGCTCGATCCGGTGCAGGTAGGGGCCGATGATGTCGTGAATCTCGGGCGGGACGATCGAATCGGTCTTGTCGATCAGCACCACGATGTAGTGGCCCGTTTCCGAGGCGAGGATTTGCTCCTTTTGGGACTGTGGCAACAGCGAGACGGCAAAGAACGTAATCGCCACGCACAACAGCACACCTTTGGCAAAACCAAAGATTGCGCCCATCTGGCGATCAAACGATTCCAGCTTCACGCGGTCGATCACGCCTGACACGAAGCGGAACAGACTCCAAATCACAAACGACGTGAGCATGTAAATCAGCAGCATCGCCACGAACTTATTCAGCGGCGGCGGCGCGATCCCGGCAAATTTGGGCGCGATCTGGTCGGCGAACTTCAGCGCGACGAAATAGCTCAGCACCAGCGACGCGAGCGACGCAATCTGCCACGCCATTCCTTTCCACATGCCAAAGATCGTAGCGGCGACCAACACCACCAACATCAATACGTCGTAGGTTTGCATTTCAGGAAGGGAGTAGGGGTCAGGGGTCGGGGGTCAGAACGCCGGGCGGAGTATAGCTAGCGCTTTTCGCGCGGCGAAGGGCAAATTCCCTTGCCGCTAGTAATGATAGCAAGCCAGCCAATATTTAGCCCCGTCGCTTGCGGCGGGTGATCGGGTATCGCAGCGCGGAGCAAGCTCCGTGGCTAAATACTTTTCTCTAGCCCCCGCGAAATTTTTTTCCTACATTCCCACCCCTGCCACCAACCACTCACCCCTCTCACACAATGGCCGGCTTCAAAACACATATCACGGTTAGCACCACGCTCGGCGTCGGTTACGGTTTGGCCGGAGCCTACCTTGGCCTGCCGTGGGAGTCCGCCGTGATCGCCGGGGGTCTGTGCGGCGTCGGCGGTATGTTGCCTGACATCGACAGCGATTCGGGCGTCCCCTTCCGCGAAGCAATGGGCTTCGCCGCCGCGATCATTCCCATGCTCCTGTTGAGTCGGTTTGCCGAGCTGGGACTGAATCACGAACAGATGGTGCTCGCCATGGGCGGCTCCTATTTATTCATCCGCTTCGGCCTCGCGCGCGTGCTGGCCAAATACACCGTCCATCGTGGTATGTTCCACAGCATCCCCGCCGCGCTGATTTTCGCGGGCGTTGCCTTCTTATTTTCCGCGTCGACCGATCTGCAACTCCGCTACTTCAAAGCCGCCGGCATGTTGCTCGGCGTTTTGTCGCACCTTACGCTCGACGAAATCTATGCCGTCGAATGGACCGGCGGGCGCTGGCGCTTCAAAAAATCCTTCGGCACGGCCTTGAAACTTTGGGGCGATAGCCGCTGGGATAACTTTTCGACGTACTCGAAGCTGGTCATGGTCGCGATGATGATCCTCAGCGAACCGATGGTCATGGAGCGCTACGGCCGACCCTCGCCGTTGGAGATGGCCAGCAACCAATGGCAAGGCCTGTGGACTCAGCAACAAGATCCCAATTCGCCAACAACCGGTTTCGCACCGGGAGCCATCCCCCAAAGCTACGCCTACCAACCCCTGCCCGTCGATCCCTATGCGAATCCCGAAGTCGACCGCACAATCTACGACACAGCGCGCAGACTCTGGCGCAGAATGCAAGGCGAGACGAAGTAAGCAAGAATGTGAAATGTTTGATGTGTGATTGCAGATGTAAGAATTCTGACATCTACAATCTTACATCTCACATCAAACATTCTTCTCCGTGTCAATCCAAATCGTCACGGGCCCATCGTTGGTTAACTCCACGGCCATGTTGGTCCGGAAGCGGCCCGTTGCCGTTGGAATTCCTGACTTCGCTACGTGCGCGACGAACCGTTCGTACATCGCCTCGGCCATCTCCGGCGGCGCGGCATCAATGAAACTTGGTCGCCGACCTTTGCGGCAATCGCCATAGAGGGTGAACTGACTCACCACCAACATCGCCCCACCCACCTCGGCAAGCGACAGATTCATCTTCCCTGCGTCATCTTCAAAAATGCGTAGCCTCACGATCTTGTCGGCAAGCCAGCTCAGCTCCGCGTCGGTGTCGGTAGCCGCCACACCCAACAACACCAACACCCCCCTGCTGATTTCGCCGGTAATTTCACCCTCGACGACCACTCGCGCTTGGGAAACTCGTTGAATACACGCGCGCATTAAAAACTCCAATTGATAATCATTTGCAAAAACAACTGGCTTGCGTGTGGTCCACGCCCCTGCCATACTCACTCGCATGAATGCCACCGTGCTGCTCACCTATTATTGCCTGTTGGTTCTGCTCGCGTCCATCGGCGGCGGGATGATTCCGGTCTGGTTCCACCTCAGCCATCGCTGGATGCAATGCGCAGTGAGCTTCGTCGCCGGCGTGATGCTTGGCATCGGACTGCTACACATGCTGCCCCACGCGCTCCAGCAAGCCGAGATGTCGATTCCACCCGACCAAGCCCACTGGCAAGTCGTCATGTGGGTGCTCTTCGGCCTGATGACGATGTTTTTTATCGAGCGATTCTTTTGTTTTCATCACCACGATGTCGAAGAAGGCGAAGTTGCTTGCCAACACGACCACGACCATCAGCACGAACATGGCCACGGCCACAATCTCTCCTGGAGCGGTGCTGCCCTGGGGCTCACGCTCCACAGCGTGATCGAGGGGATCGCGCTCGCCGCTGGGGTGGCTCATGGCCATGAATCCGTGCGACTCGCCGGCTTCGGCACGTTTCTCGTCATTCTGCTGCACAAACCGTTCGATTCGATGACCATCGCCACGCTCATGGCCCACGGAGGTTGGTCGCTCACCTGGCGGCACGTCGTGAACGGCCTGTTCGCGCTCGCGATTCCGCTGGGGATCGCCATTTTCCATTTCGGTTTGATGACCGAAGGAGGCGGCGGGGACACGCTCGCCAAAGCCCTCGCCTTCGCGGCGGGAACTTTTCTGTGCATCGCGCTCAGCGATTTGCTGCCAGAACTACAATTCCACGATCACGACCGCGGCAAACTCTCGGCGGCGCTGCTCTTGGGCCTAGCTCTGGCGTGGGGCATCTGCCAACTCGAAGGCACGACCCACCCCCACCCCCCTACCCCGCCGGCGACGGTCGATATTTCTACGCAAACAGCCACGTACAGACCACCGTCACCACCACCACACCGATTAAGTTCAGCACAAAACCCTCATACGCCATCTGTCGCACGGTGATTCTGTCCGTGCCAAACACGATGATATTCGGTGCCGTCCCCGCCGGGAGCATGAACGCATAACTCGACGCAATCGCCGCCGGCACCATCAGCACTTTGTAGTCCACGTCGCAGGCCTCGGCCATCGCGGCCATGATCGGCATCAGCAAATTCGCAAGTGCCGTGTTGCTCGTGAACTCGCTCGCGAACGTCGTTAAGAGACAAACGAGCCCAATCAACAACGGCACCGGCAACTCGCTCAAATTCGCCAGGCTCTGGCCGATCGCCGTGCTCAGTCCTGACTTCATGAACGCATCAGCAATTACCACGCCGCCGCTAAACAACAACAGCACGCCCCACGGAATGTGCCCCGCCGTCTGCCAATCCAACAGCCGTTCCCCCTTGCCGTTGGGGATGAGAAA
>JAWXAV010000169.1:0-16013 GCA_034439695.1 Bythopirellula sp.
ATTCGCTTCGGCTACGCCTCAGCGAACGAAGCAGGCTGGCGTTGGAACAGGTCCAACACTAACTTAAGGATTGGTTCCCTACCCGGGGGCAGGTCAATCGCGGCGGTCGTCGATCACTAACACTGAGAATGGACCCACGGGTACGGCGGCGGTGTGGTTCGTTGAGTCAGAGGTTTCCACATCCGCCTCGACACTCACCGGCAGTTCCACGGTCAATGTGCTGCCTTGTGCGAGTCCGTTGCTGGTCGCGTCCACTTTGCCGCCGTGGAGTTCGACCAATCCTTTGACGATCGCTAGTCCGAGGCCGAGGCCTCCCCTACCCCGCTCTAGTGATGTATCCGCTTGGACGAAGGGGTGGAAGATATCGTCGAGCATTTCCCGCGACATGCCGATGCCGGTATCACGAATTTGAATTATGCAGATTGAATCAATACAATTTTTAATTCCAACTTCACTTTCATCAGTCTGCTTACGCAGTACGGCTCGGTTTCTCAAAGCAGCTTGGGTCCTCGACCTGAGCGAGTTGAGTAACTCCTTTCCCAAACACCAAACGCACGGCCCAGGGGACCGTGCTACAGCTTACCACGACGACGAAGGCACACGAGCAGCCCCGCGAGCGCTAGCACCACCGCCCCCGGCTCCGGCACGGCGACATTCAAGGCGGAAGGGGGAAGGCGGAGGGCGGAAAGTAAGCCACCATTGTACTCGGCTTGCCATAACGCTAGGTCTGTGGGACTAAACGGATCGGGCGATTCACCCCGCTGCCAGGCCAAGAAGTCGCGGCCATCGACGTCGCCGTCGTTGTCATAGTCGCCGTCGACCAACGAGATCGCTTTGACGAAGATTTGGTTGAGTTGATACACAACCTCGTAACCCGGCGTTACGCTCTCGAACTGGCCCAAGATTTGTCCCGGGGTTTGAGCAATCGAATAATTTTGGCCGGGGACGATGCCCCCCAGATTGACGATGTCGAGAAAGTTATTCGCGCTCGTGAGATCGATTGTGCCGGTAGCCGTCTGGAACTGGCTTAAACTGATCAGCAGCGAACCAGTTTCCGTGCTGCCAGAGAGAGTGGCCTCGAACCGTCCGCCGTCGCCGATCACTACGTTACCGTCCACTACAAGAGTGTTGCCCCCGCCGACGGCAATCGTGCCGCCCGTCTCAACCACGAGTTCTTTCGGCGTGTCGGGAAAATGCACGACCCCCCCGGTGCCAGTAATTTCACCGCCGCGGATTTCCATGCCGACCCGGGCGCGCACCAAGTCGCTCACAATGAACTCGCCGCCGGTTTGAACAAATACGGTCTCGTTTTGCGAGTTGAAAAGCTGGAGGACGCTATCCGGTGTACCGGCTTCGACGTGAATCGTGCCTTCATTCCGGAGGTCGACCATGTTTTGCTGGCCATTCTCGAAAATGAGCGTCCCCTGATTGACGAATCCTCCGGCGAGGTTATTGGACTTGCCGTCGACCGTCACCGACTGAAACAGCGAGGCAGCGCCAACGCGCATGGTGACGTCGGGGCCAAAGGTGGCAACGGCGCCATTGGTCGAATTATTTCGGATATTGGTGGACCCACCGTTGCCGCGTACGATGATTTCGCCCGTACCGCCGAGGGTTTGCGACGATGTCCCGCTAAAGCTGAATTCGAGCCCGATATTGTTCTGGGCGTCGATCGTCGAGCCATCGAGCGTCAAGCCATTGATAATCGTCAGAATTCCGGTGCTCACCTGCGCGGCAGCCGTAAACCCGACGTCGGCACTCAAAGTGACACCGTTGAACTGGGAACCGTTGATATTGTTATCGACCAGCAGCCGACCCGCGCCGCTGGAGGAGATCGTGCCGCCGACGATGATCGCCTGGCTGAGCTCGACATCGCCGCCGAATTTGGCCTGCACGTCGAGCACCTCGCCCGTGTTGGTCAAAGTATCGCTCAAGCGCACCGTGGTATTGGCAGCCCGTTGGATCGTGCCAATATCCGCGGTAACATTGTTGCCCGTCATCCACAGCGTCGAACTAGTTTGCACATCGATCAGGCCGTTGTTGTCCCAATTGTTTTCCAAGCGCAGAATGCCGCCGTTCTTGGCTTCCAGCACGCCGCCCACGTCGTTGATCGAATCGCGAAACGCGACGATGCCGCCGCTGACGTCGGCCGACACCTTGCCCTGATTGGTGGCCCGATTCACAAAGCCCCTCTGGCCGCGGATGAGAATGCCGGAACCAATCGTCACATTGCCGCCTCCAAAGGTGTCGCCGCTGACGCCTCGACTACTATCGTTACCCAGCACGACAGTCCCCGTGCCCGAGAGCAACCGCGTACCGAGAACGAACGTCATGTTCGCAGAGCCAGTGCCGCCGTTAGACAAGTCCACGGTGATATTATTAAGCGTAAGACTATTGTGGACGAACATCGAGCTGCCACTGCCCATCGTGGGACCGGTGTTGAGCGTCACACCGTCGAGGGTGCCGAAACGGGTGGCGGGAAATAGCAGCGTCGCGCCGCCCGAGCTTTGAATAGTACCGCCGGTGATCTTGCCGCCGCGCATGGTCCAAGTGCCTTGCTGGCCGGTCGAATTGTTGAGGTTGAGCGTTTGGCCCGTATTGTTGAGTTCGGAGAACTCGGCCAGCGCTAGCTCGGAGTTCGTCCTCACGATCGTGCCGACGTCGGCAAAGGTGAACGTCATGAGGCGGAACTGGATGGTAGCATTGTTGCCGGTGATCGTGCCGCCCGCATTCGTGAAATTCTCTCCCACCAAATCCAGCGTGCCTCCATCGATCGACACTTGGTTTTGATTGGCAAGATTTCGGGTAACAAGTTGTCCGCCCCCCGAGACTTCGATCGTCCCCAAATTAGTAAAAAACGAGTTCGATTGGTCCTCATAATCCAAGGTCGTACCGTCACTGACTGAGATCGTGCCCGCGTTGTCCAGATCGTCGATAAAGAGCGTCCCGCCCGCGTCGGACTCAATCGTGCCCTCGTTGAATCCATTGACCGCGCTGACAGCAGCTCCCCGGATGGACCCGCTGCCACGAATTGTCACGTCCGTGTCGATGAGCACCCGGCCCGCGGTCGTGATGGAAGCGGCGCTAGTCAGCACCACTTCGCCGTCGCCCGTGATGACCTTGGTCCCGGTCGTGCTGAAGTTCATCTCACTGCCATCGAGATTGATCGCGCCGCTGCCGAAGACCGACACGTCGCCCGATACGTCGAGATCTTCCGTGGCATTGACGGTTGCTCCGTCCTGAACCGTGAGGTCGCTCATGTGCGTCTCGGGTGACTCGAAGTTCGTCGTCCCACTGACCGCCTCGAACGTGCCGGGGGTCGTCGCGCCGTAGAAGGAATCGGCACCAAAGGTCACCACGCCGAATTCTCCGGGATCCGAAACGACGACGTCGGAATCGATTGTCCCGTTGATGTTCGTCGTCGCGTTGCCGAACAAATTTCCAAATCGCACGGTTCCCGAGCTTGTCATCACCGAGTCAACGGTCAACTCGGTGATTGGCGCTCCGGCACCGCTGAAACCTTCGCTGAAATCGGAGAACCAGAGCGTCGCCCCCGAATCGACGGTGAATGTGCCGCTGCTGGTTCCGCCGTTGGCAAGCTGCAGCGTACCGGTTTCCACTTCGACATCGCCATCGTTGTTGAATGCGGCCCACATCTCGACGAAGCCTGTGCCGACGGTTCGTTTGATCAGGCCGCCGGCTTCGTTGTTGAACGTGGGGGAACCCGTGACGTTCCACGACCAAAGGACGTCGCCCTGAATGTCGAAAGTGCCGCTATTGTTGAACACGCCCCCTTCGGGTGGGTCAACAGCATTTATGTTCCCACCCACCCACGTCGTATTGCCGGCGAAGTTGACGGTCGCGGCGGCAAACTGCTTGAAGGCGCCGTCGAGGAACGCATCGCCATTGATATTGATCGTGGATATCGAGCCATCACTGCCGATGGCCGAAGTATTTTCGGGAAGTGCGCCGCCAATCCAATAAAAGGTACCGTCGACGTTCAACTCGCCCGTGCCCACCAGCTCGCCGCCATCGAGCGTGAGATCTCCGATCGTGAAGATGCCATCGAGCGTTGTCTGACCGCTGTAAAGGAATACGTTATAAGTGTCGACTCCGTTGTCGGGAAACACGGGATCCGTGTCCCAATTGGTCGTATCGCTCCAGTCGCCGACGGCGTCCGTGTTCCAGGTGGCATCGACGACAGCCGCGGAGGCGTTATGAGAAAGTCCGAAAATACCTACGAGCAGAAGAAGTGACGTTGCCGACAAAAGAAAGAATTGGCCATACCGACCAATGAAGCTCAACAGAAAAGCGCGTACAAACATCGCTAGTTCTCCCCAGAAGTTTACAAACAGAATCGCGCGAGATCATCCAGCAACGCGAACACGGCGACTTCCCACAAAAGTACAGAGCATCGCACTTCACCACGCCCATCCAAGGCACGGCCAAGTGCCCGTATTATCGATCCAGAACTAGGCAAATGCAAGGAGATTCTTTGGTGAGGGTAAAACTACCCTCGGCGACGACCTAGAACCACGCAAAGCAAGGCCAAAAAACTATTTGTCAGCCAGTCGGGTTCAGGCACCGGCGAGGCCCCACTATTCAGAGATTCAGTAGCGGCCGGGAAATCGCGGAGGGCGGAAAGCAAACCCCCGTCGTACTCCGCTTGCCAAGTCGCCAAATCCTCGGGGCTAAACGCATCGGGCGATTCCCCCCGCTGCCAGGCCAAGAAGTCACGGCCATCGACGTCGCCGTCAATGTCAAAGTCCCCGTCGACCGTTGGCGTGGCCACCACCAGCGCCGCCCACGGGTCGGGGCTTTGAGCTACGACGCTGAACAGAATCTGTCCCGTGTTGTTCAGCCCCAACGCCTCCACGCCGTTGACGACGTGCCCCAACACCGTGTCTCCGGTCCGCACCACGCGGTCCTCAATAATATCGTTGCCGGTATAAATACCGTTCCACTGAACAGGCTGACCGTTGAACTCACTCACGGCGCCCCAAAACGCCACCTCGCCGGAGTCGTTGATGAACGCGTCGGCGTTGCCGGGCTTCATGAGGAAATCGAACCCGTCGTCTGTGTCGGCGATCGTCGTCGTCACGCCGCCGCTGTAGACCTTCACGGCGAGCGCGTCGGCGAAGATGACGTCGCCCGCGGCGTTCATCCAAATCTCTGTGCCACCGCTGAAGCCAGTGGCCAACGTGGTCAGACTTCCACTGTCGTAACGGAGAATGTCACTCGACGAGCCGCCCGACCGCATCGTAAACGCCACCTGACCGGCGTCGTTGATCACCGGTGCCGTGCCGCCCGACGCGATGTACGTTCCGCCGTCCTCGGCCAGAGTCGTGATCGTCCCGCCCCCGGTCACCAAGTAATAGCCGGAGTTTGTCTCATCCGGCTCTTGATCGGGAAAATCGCGTCGATTTCCTTGAAAGGCGATGATGCCCGACGGGCTGGTCGAAGCCACGCGAAACAAACGCTCAGGGTTCTCTTCGCCGGTGAGATCGCTGAAGGCGATCAGCGTGTCGCCTCCGTCGCCGTTCCCGCGGCGGATGGCGTCGGTAAAGGCTTGGGCCGTCTATCGAGGAGAGACCACCTACGAAATCGAACTCAGGTTCAAGCCCGAGGCGGCCAAGATTGTCACCGAAACCCAGTGGCATCATACACAACGGGTCACCAAACACCGCGATGGGAGCGTCACGCTGGAATTCACGGTCGCTGGTCTCGAAGAAATCCTCAATTGGCTACTCACCTGGACGGGACGTGTGCGAATCCGGCAGCCAGCCGAACTGAAAATCCTGTTCCGCGAAAAACTGCGAGCAGGTCTCAATGATTGCGAAGACATGGAAGCAGGGGAAGCGAAAAACTAAAAACTGTCGATGGATTCAAGCGGATCAATCCTGCCAAGAAAATGAAAGCCGAGCCAACCATGGATCTTCTCATCCCCTTCGTGATCTTCAACGCGTGCCTTGTTCTCATCCAACTGCTCCGACGGAACAAGTAGACCGCGTCGTGTGTAATTGCAGAGTCGACTCGCGACCCATCTCACAGGGGCGTAATTTCCCCGCCATTTCTTCTGGCTACTGACCCGCCTTTGTCAAGGAGAGGGATTAGACTCTCCCTCAGGGTATTGAAAGAGCCGCCACAAATTCCCATCAGGAGTCTTCCCCCAACGCCATGGAAACTGAACCCACCATCACAGAACTATCCCAGGAAATCCGCCCCGCCGACAACACTTTGGTAAAAGTGTTAGCCCCCGAAGATATTCAGGTCGGTGATGTCGTGGCCGTGCTCTATGCCTCACGCGAAGTTCGCCAGCTGGAGTGGAATTGGATCCCGAACGCGAAATCGATGAGAGTCTCTCATATCCCCTGTGATGGAGGCACACCACAGCGGGTGGAAGCCATTTGTCTTCCCTTCGTGTTGGTTAAACATCCCAATGGGCATGTGCGATCTCTGGATGTGCGAATCTGCCAGATCGCTCGACTAAGTCCCACGTACGCCGACATCGCCTGGAGGGCTCATAAACGCAGATTCAGACAGCGACGACCAGACTCAGTTCCAGAATAACTGATTCCACTAGCAACTAGCTGACTCCCAGGAACGCGATTCAGGTCGAACAAGTTCACATTTTTCGCGACAGCACTGACCCACCTTTGGCAATTGCAGTTGTCAGAATAGTAAAAGCCTCCGAGAGACGCAGGTCCCGCTAAGGGATGGCGAGTCGGTACTATCCCGTTGGCACAGGGCCGCGAGTCATCGCCAAGCCCTGCCGACCAACAATGAAAAGGGGTCACGGCCAACATGAAGCCTGGAACCAATCTTTGCTCTCGGAGGCATTTTTCATTCTGTCACTCAAACTAACACCCGAGCCTGCATGCAACTGACAATCCACCGTGGAACCCAAGAGATTGGGGGAACTTGCATTGAGATTGCCAGTGGCAACTCACGGATCTTATTGGATGTTGGCCTACCGCTCTTTGACGCTCAGCAGCAACTGCTCGACACACGGCCTTTTCGGTCACAATCAACGAACGAACTCTTGAAATCCGGGATCATCCCGAAGGTCGAGGGACTCACCGGCGGCGAACGACTTCCCGATGCCATTCTCCTGTCGCACGCCCATCTCGATCATTGTGGTTTACTCGACCGTACGAGTCCTCAGATTCCCGTTTATGCGACCTCTGGCACCAGCAAAATGATGAAGGCCGGCAGCATCTTTGCGGGCCAGGTGGAACTTCCCCGTGAGCGATTTCGTAAGCTCACTCCTGAGCAGCCCACTCAAATTGGCAATTTTCGAGTGACCGCCTACTCGGTTGACCACTCGATTTTCGGAGCCGTGGCAATACTGGTTGAGGCGGATGGTCAATCGCTGCTGTACTCGGGAGACTTGAGACTTCATGGTCGCAAGACCGGCATGGCGAAGAAACTGATCAAGGCATTCCAAAACAAAAAGCTTGATGTCCTGCTCATGGAAGGGACTCATTTAGGACACACCAGCAGCCAGCAAACAACCGAATATGATCTTGAGGACGAGATTTCTGATTACGTGCGGAATGCACCCAGCTTGGTCTTGGCCAGTTTTTCACCGCAGCATGTTGATCGCTTGGTGGCTTTCATTCGAGCCGCCAAGAAAACCGGTCGAACATTCATCGCGGATGTCTACACGGCGTACGTGCTGCACTCGATTGCCAGCGAAACGAAGGTTCCAGTTCCTGGTATTGATGAGAACTTGCCGGTGTTTGTCCCTGCAATACTGTGGGCAAACGAATCTAAGCAAAGGATGATTAAGAAAAAGTTCCCGCAATTTCTCCGAGCCAGAATTGAGATCGACGAAATTCTCACCAATCCCGCCAAATATGTCATGATTTTCCGACCATCGATGATGGAAAGCGACTTCGGTGGTAGGTTGCCAACTGGTGTCGTATGTTTGCATTCGCGCTGGGAGGGTTACCTGGATCAACCCGATGCCATGGAAATGAAGCAAGCGATCGAAGTGGCACAAGGCCAGTTGATACAAGCTCACGTTTCGGGGCATATTCGGTCCGAGGATAGTCTGGAGTTAATCCGACAACTCAATCCAGGAAGGGTAATTCCTGTCCACACGTTTTCACCGGAGAAACTGGCAGAGCGATTGACGAATGTGAGACTTATGAAGGATCGAGAGATTTTGCAACTCTGACCTGTGGCAGTAAAAAATTAACTTACCTGGGAATAACAGCATTCCGGAAAATTGATGATTGAGGCTGCGAGTTTTGGAGGGTCCGTATAATCACCACTAATGCTGACAAATGAAACGGGATAGTTCAAGTCTTTTAACGCATCGAGAAGTTTGCGAAAAGATTGACTGGTAGAAATCTTCAGTTCTTTTGGAAGGCCTCCTAGACAATTTTTCCAAAAGCAATCGGGAGCTGCCGCTACAAGATGGACTTTTGTTAGATCGTTTGGAAAGGTAATGCGTTTATTGTCTTCCAGAAGTTTAGTCAATTCACGTTGAATGATGGGCCAGTTTTCCCGCACTGCGATTGCGTAGGCCAGTGCTTCGAGAACCATTCGAAGTGGTGTCTCGGTAGAATCACCCTGCTTTAATTCGATCACGACTGGTGTCCCATCAACTCGACAACCTAGCAAGTCAATCGGACCCCAACCATCTTTGGCTCGCTTGTTGTAGGTTGGCACTTGGTAGGCACACAAACGATACCATCCAATCTCTGAATCCGGCTCGCGAACTTGCTCGCTACGAATATCCCACCTTTTGAGCATTGCTCGCTCCAAAAAACGCTCTCGTGATGTTTCTGCAAACTCTCTCTCGGGTCGGGACTGTAGATATGTCAGCGGGTGACATCGAGTTGGCACTAGCCTCTCTGTGGCACTTATTGCGTCCTTGAGGCAGTTATTCTGACATAGTTGTTCAGAGTATTCTCCCATTGATGTATTCGCTGCTATGAGGGCTTGCTGCATAAAGAAGTGAACGTCATTGCAGCCGATGGTCTCAGGAATATTAGACATCGCGTTAATGCCAGATTGATTAAGGGATCAAAGGTTGCTTAGAAGCGTAGACTGATGCGACGCCAATAGTGGGTCGCTCTTCACATTGGCAATCGTTAGAAAGACTTGAGCCGTTAAATGCGGTCTCCGCCATTGCGGACCGTCGCTCAGGATTACCGCCGAGGCGTTGTCAGCTGTAGGTCCATCTGCTGACCCACAGTTGGCGGAGCAAGGTGTTAGAGTTCTGCAATTAGAAAGCCATCTGCCAGAACCTAATAGTCATGGCCAAGAAAAA
The DNA here is from genome assembly GCA_034439695.1 of Bythopirellula sp. GTDB lineage: Bacteria > Planctomycetota > Planctomycetia > Pirellulales > Lacipirellulaceae > Bythopirellula. The sequence continues at coordinate 9,284 of JAWXAV010000169.1, forward strand.
ACCTCAAGCTGAAAAGCCACGGACCGACGCCGAAAGGCGAGCGAGACAGTGTGAACGCATTAGTCGTGCCTTACGAGTGTTGCAATGCATCGCGGGACCGGGTCGCTGGGATGTGCAGGCGTTGGCAGAGGAGATAGAGTGTTCACCACGGACTGTGCAAAGGGTATTGCAGGTGCTGGGTTCGGCGGGAGTTCCTTATAAATTCGATCCGGAGTCAAGGGCCTACCGTGTACCAGCGAATTTCCGGTTTCCCGGCTTAGGCGATCGAAGCGAGAAGTCGGGTGGCCGCAATGTCCTGCCTCACGTCAGTCGAATGGTTCGAGAAACCGAAAAATTCTTGAAGGCTCTCCAGGAATTCTCCACGTTGTTGGATGAATAGCAGTGCGTGTAGATTCAGGCAAAATATGCAGAATGAGCAACGCCGTTTTTTTCTTGACTCGCATTTTGTAAGAGCGTAGGATTTAAGTAACGAGCAAAGATTCGTTCCGCAGAGGCTAGGCATATTGATCCTGGCCGGAAAATTCGATAAGGATTGCTGCGGTAGCGGGACAATAAATTTGCCCCCTGCTGGTTACAGCAGGAGCTCTGAGTGGTGAGGCCGGCTCTCATCCTCTTAGCACACCAACAATTTGATTCAAGTCAAGTTTCTTAGGTGTGCTATGTCCATGTCCAGCAATTCTAAGCCTCTGTCTATTTCTATATCTCCGCTCAATCAGATCTCGACATCCAGCCAAGCTGCGGCCCAAGCTTCCGCGGAGCCCATCTCCATAGAGCTTTGGACTATCAAGAAGGCCGCAGAGGATTTAAAGCTTAGCGATAGCTGGGTGAGGAAGGCTTGTAAGGATGGCACATTGGAAGCGGTGCAATTTGGAGGTCCCCACGGCAGAATTCGAGTGCTATCCGACTCAGTACAGCGGCTAAAAATGCAGTCGCGAATAACTCCCCAAGTTTCGCCGCCCCAGGCCAAAACAACAAATCGACTTCGCTTTCCTCAGCATCTTGACCTGACTCGATGTGTTGAAAATGAGTTGAAAAGATGTCCGAAGCCTCGCAAGGAGGCCTCGGACCGATGATCTCACGCCAACTACCAACGAGTCGCTCACGCATTGCGACGCGGTCCGCGACGCCGGTTGATTTGATTAATCGATTTGGACAGATGCTCGCGTTGTTCACGCAGGTGGCCGTAAACGCGACTCACCATCGTCGTGTCTGCATGTCCCATCAGCTCGGCCACAGTCGCGGTATTATGTCCCTCAGAGAGAGCGTGGGCAGCAAATGCATGTCGCAGCGCGTACACATACACCCTTTCCTGTATCTTCAACTTTTTGCGAAGCAGATTCAGGCGTTTCTGCACTTTATTGCCATTCCATGGCCGACCCGCCGGATCCACAAATACATATTCCGAATTCGCTCGATGAGGCTGCAAAAGCTCGATCAATCTCTGCATGAATTTACAGAGATAGATAGTCCGAGGCCGGCCCGTTATCCCCTGTGTCTTGTGATCACGAATGAAGAAACTATCTGCTCGCACATTTTCCCATTTAAGCTGATACAGCTCGCAAGGACGAGCCCCCGTTCGCCTCAATGCACAGAGCAAGCACCTCAGTTCCGGACTGGCGGCCCGACGAACCTTCAGGTAGGTCGTTTCCGACATGAAATCGGCCCTCGATTCAGGGCGGCCCAACTTCATGGCAGCCAAAGGGTTCTTGGCGAGGACCTGCTGCTCGACACCCCAATTAAGCACCCGCTTGACAATACGGCGTGCGTTGTAGATCGTTGTTTTACCCCATCTTTTTTGGTGCCAAGCCACTCTGTGATGTGAATGGTTTTGAGTTCGCTCAAGAGACGCCTGCCGCAATCATCGACAAGATTCTGCAGATACCATTTGTGGCCTTTGTATGTTCTCGGCTTCAGATTCTGCTCGGCCCAATCGAGATAAGCATCACAGAGCGAAGCAACATCGGCGTCCGGCGTATCAGGGGCTTGAACCGTCGCCAGCATGAGTTCGTGATACTTCTGCCGGGCAATCTTTTTGTTCTTGGAGTTTTCCTCAGCCTTGAGGAGTTTGAATTGCTTACCAGCAAATGTGCACATGTAGCAACCGGTGCTACGCCGATACCAAGGACCTTCTGTTGTCCGTCCCATCAGAAAACGACCTCCCAACCAAAAACCATTGTGATGAAAATTCAACACACCGGTGGGTCGATCGAAAGGTCGCTCGCAGCCTTCCGTCCGTTCGAGCGGGCGGAAGGCCTTTTGATTCAGTGCATAATTCAGTGCACGTCCGAAAAAGTCAAGCACATAAAACGACGTAAGTTGTTATGGTGCTTAAGTATCCCCGAGTGGGTTCGAACCACTAACCTTCGGCTTCGGAGGCCGACGCGCTATCCAATTGCGCCACGGGGACATTTTTTTCTGCGAGTGTAAAGCGACTGCACTTTGCTTTACAATTCTCCATTCGTGTTGCGTTGCTCAGCCTTGATCCGCGTGAGCAATCCGAAAGAGTATTGTACCGCTCTGGCCTTGGCCTCGCAATCAACGTGGATCGTCACGAACGTCCGCTAAATCGCTCATGACCGCCATAAAAAAAACCATCTCCGCCGCGCGGCAACTTGCTTCGGCGGTCAACTCGCTCCGCTTTGCCGAACCGGTGGCTTATGTGTATAACCCCTTGGATTATGCTTGGCGGGCGCATCAGTGTTATCTGGAAATGATGAACCCGCTGGTTACGGAAGTCCTTTTCTTGGGGATGAACCCTGGTCCTTGGGGGATGGCCCAGACTGGTGTGCCGTTTGGGCATGTGCCAACCGTGAGAGATTGGCTCCACATAGATGCGAGAATCGATCCACCCGTACGCATGCACCCCAAGCGCCCCATTGAAGGATTGAATTGTCAGCGGGCCGAGGTTTCTGGCGAGCGGTTGTGGGGGCTGTTCCGAGAGCGATTCAAGTCGCCCCAGCAGTTCTTTGAAAAGCACTTTGTCACGAACTACTGCCCGCTCGTGTTCATGGAAGAGAGCGGACGCAATCGCACACCCGACAAGCTACCTGCTGGCGAACGTGCGTCACTCCAAGCGGTTTGCGACGCTCATTTGGCGGCAGTTCTTAATGCTGTTAAGCCACGGATTGCGGTCGGTGTTGGTGCGTATGCCGAGCAATGTTTCCAGCGCGTCATCGGTGAGCGGCCCATCGAAGTCATCCGCATTTTGCATCCGAGCCCGGCAAGTCCCGCTGCGAATCGAGGTTGGGCGGAGGCGGTAACGAAGCAGCTTGTCGACGCGGGAGTGTGGTAAGTAAGTCAATTATCCCAGCCGGACCGCAACGTCGGTCCGGTCATGCCCGGAGGGACGTTGCCCTCCGGCTAGATTGTCCTTACCCAGGTGGCCAATCCATTAGTCGACCGCCGAGGATGTGAAAGTGCAGATGATCGACGGTTTGTCCACCGTCGCTACCGCAGTTGACCACCACGCGATACCCCTTTTCAGCGATGCCCACTTGCCGAGCCACATCGCGGATCACCAGCCAGATGTGCCCCAATAGCGCGGCGTTTTCCTCTGCCAAATGTTCGAGCGAAGGAATCGGCTCGCGGGGAATCACCAACACATGGGTTGGTGCTTTCGGCGAAACGTCGCGGAACGCCACGCACTGGTCATCTTCATAAACAATGTCAGCGGGGATCTCGCGGTCGGCAATTTTTTGAAAAATCGTTTTGCTCATATTTATTAACCACAAAGGCACAAAGGGCACGAAGAGCAGTAAGACGAATTCTATAAATGCTTTGTGTCCTTCGTGCCTTGGTGGTTCATGCTTTCTTTAGAAGTTTGTGATGTCGATTGCTTCGTCGGCCAGCATTACGGGAATGCCACCGACGATGGGATACATGAGGTCGCCTGCGGCACGTACCAGCCCGCCGTCAATCGGTTTTTTCATGATCTGACCACCGACGGTCAACAAAGTTCCCGCGTTGATTTGTTTGTTGACGGATAGGACGAGTGCCGCGTCGGCCAGCAAAAGTTCCGAGTGGTCTTGCGGACAGCGGAGAATGTCGAGCAGTTGAGGATTGATCAAAGTTGGTTCTCGCAAGTTCGCGTCGTTTAGCTTCGAGGTGTTTAGCTTCACTATTTTAGGTCTTGTCGTCGGAATCTGCTAGCAGGGGAAGGGCCACGATTCCCGCGAGATTTACGCCTGCTAGCGAGACGGTATTTTGTCGTCGCCTGTCGGCTGATGAATCCCGCCCCGCCAGGACGATAATTTTGCTGGCAGAAGTGAGTAAGTGACCGAATCCGTGACATACTCACCTATTCACTGACTCACTCTTCAACAAAGGATGTGCCATGCTTGTTCGCAGCCGATGGACCGTCGCCGCGTTTGTGGTGGGTTGTTGCTGCGCGCCTGCTCTCGAAGCACAAGTCACGCCGACACCGCCCGCCGCTCCGCAATCGAGTGCGCCGCAGGTCACCGAGGAAGTCCGCGACGGCATCAAGTATCAGGTCACCCGCCAAGTCGTGCAACAAACCGTGCCCACCACGGTGATGCAAGATCGGCAACAGACCGTCATGACTCAGCAAGTCACGACCGAGACGATTGCCCATCAACAAGTCTATTCCGTGCCGGTGACGCAATACGAAATGGTTGGGACGCTGCACGGTCGTTGGAATCCGTTTGTCGAACCGTACTGGACCTACGAAATGCAGCCGGTCACCTACTACCAAGAGCAGGTGGCGAATGTGCAGATTCCGATGAACAAAGTCACCTGGGTGCCACAGACAAAAACCGTGCAGGTGCCCGTCACCGAGTTTCGCACCGCCGAGCAAGAAATCGTCACCCGCGTCGCTCTCACCGGAGGCGAGTCGGCCAAGACTTACGCTGCAACTCAACCGACGCTGCCGCAACCAGCTACCATGCAACCCTACAACAGCCAGCTTTACAGTCCGCCCGTCAGTTCAATCGCCAGCCAACCCGCCTCGGGCTATCCTGTTCAAGCTACGCCGCTACCAACTTATGCAAACCAACAACCCGCTTACGGCTACGCCCAGCCTGGCTACAACTCCGTCCCCTCGGCGGTGGCCACGCGGCCAAACATGGGCGGGCAAATGCTGCAAACCGATCCCCCCCGGCAAGGTTCCGGCTGGTCGACGATCCCCAGCAACTCTGGGTATCGATAGGTTTTTTGCCGTAGCAACAGGCGGCTCGCCTGTTGATTTCGCCGTGATATAACAACAGGCGAGCCGCCTGTTGCTACGATGCATCAAAGAAAAAGGAGCCAATCCCAGGGGGGCTTGGCTCCTTCATTTTTTTATCGCGTTCGAGCTTAAGGGGAAGTTGCTCCGTGCGGGTCATTCAGTGGTTGAGCGACGTCGTGAACGTCTGCCCGTCGTGATGGAGCCCCATTCCTTGGTCAGCGTTTCAAAAACCTCGGGCGACTCATAGCGGACAACTCCCTTGCTCTCCGGCATCGGGCCAATCAGACCCCGAAAAACCGGCATACCCCGCAAACTCAAGTCGGTGCTGCAATCATCAATGCCAATCTGGGTGTGCATCTTCAAGACGGCATCTTCGTGAGGGTAGTCACGGGTCCGCAACTCACCATTTTTGCCGCGAGTGATGATGCGGATAGTTTTTTCGGCCGCCATAGGTTTTCTCAATCGAAAGCAGAGAGGGAAATCAGGATAGTGCAGTTATCGACGCGCGATTGCTAGCTGCCGCGTTTTTTTGCCCCAGCCGTGCCTGCCTGGCATAAGAGGCGAAACCCGCAAAACTGGATTTTGAGGTCACGTCGGCAGAGTCACACGCGCTGAGACATAGTCTGAGGATTTGGTGAGCTAACCACAAAGCCACAAAGATCACTAAGGTAAGGAGAGAAAAATAGATATTCAGTCTGACTCCTCTTGGTGTCCTTCGTGGCTTTGTGGTTCAAATCTCCGGAATTTTGAAGACTGTCGTCGCAAGTGGGATCATTGCCCGAACGCCAGTTAGACATTAAATTACTACAGTCGCTTTGGCGCTGGAGGGTAAGCGAATTGGCCAGCAGTCTGACTCGAAATCAGATGTCCAGTAATGGATTGTGGGTTCGAATCCCATGCCCTCCGCTCTCATTCCATATGTAGCCCCCAGGCGAGCGGGGGAGGTAAGTCCCCTGCATCACTCCCCTGGGTAATTTCCCTGCAAACGAGATTTTGAAGCCGGCTCTAGCAATTGCACTCGCCGCCCAGTTACAATACCTACTGACGGCCCACCAACCCGGTTGGCCTCACTCCCATTAATCCACCACGATTCGAGACCGCTCACGAGTATTCCGCCATCTTCCAGGGTCCACGAGGCAACCACCTCGGCGGACCCTTTTTATTGGCCGACGCTCTTCTCCCCCGAGTTCCCGCAGCATGATCGACACCACCCGACTCCGGCTCGCCTCACTACTGGCCATGCTGGTGATTTTCTACGCAGCCAACCAAACCCACGCCTTGCCGCCACTGGGGCTGACACAGATCACGCCCTCAAACACCCGCGCAGGCCTCGAAATCATCAACGGCACAGCCTATCTCAACACCACGACCGGCGTCTGGACGGTGGATTCACTAGGAACAAAGTCATTTATTTCCATTTCGCATCCGACGCTTGGTATTCCATCAAGTGTCACACCGGTTGTGAAAGCATTTGATGGAAAGTTATACACCGCCGCGAATTTTGGTCTTGGTCAAGCACTTTTCCCAATCGACCAACCTCTAACGCCA
>JAWXAV010000170.1:0-45796 GCA_034439695.1 Bythopirellula sp.
CGCTAGTTGGTCAAACACTCGACCAGCCGCACGCTCTACTTGTTCGACGAACCAACTACCGGCCTGCACTTCGCCGACATCGAGATGCTCTTGAAAGTGCTGCACGAGTTTGCCGACGCGGGGACCACCGTGCTTTCCTCCGTCGGGACCGACGTCGATGATCCAGTCGGCGGTTTTGATCACGTCGAGATTGTGCTCCACGACCAGCACGGTGTTCCCCGCGTCGGCAAACTCGTGCAGCACTTTCAATAGCATCTCGATGTCGGCGAAGTGCAGGCCGGTAGTTGGTTCGTCGAGCAAGTAGAGCGTGCGGCCGGTCGATTTTTTGACCAACTCGCGGGCGAGCTTGATCCGCTGGGCTTCGCCGCCGGAAAGGGTGGGCGATGGTTGGCCGAGTTTGACATAATCGAGACCCACCGCGTGCAGTGTTTCGAGCTTGTGGCGGATCTGCGGAATGTTTTCAAAGTGTACGAGCGCCTGTTGGATGTCCATCTCGAGCACATCGGAGATCGACTTGTCCTTGTATTTGATTTGCAGCGACTCGTGGTTGAAACGATGCCCCTGGCAGACATTGCAGTCGATCCACACGTCGGCCAGGAAATCCATCTCCAACTTGTTCGCGCCGTTGCCACTGCACGCCTCGCACCGCCCACCGGCGACATTGAAACTGAACCGCCCCGCCTTGTAGCCGCGCTTTTTCGCTTCGGGGAGTTGGGTGTAGAGCGTGCGGATGTCGTCGAAGACTTTGATGTAGGTGGCTGGGTTGGAACGGGGCGTACGGCCAATGGGGGATTGATCAATGGAGATCATCTTGTCGAGATGTTCAAGGCCCTCGATGCGGTCGTGTTCACCCGGCTCTCCCTTACCGCCGTTGAGATCGCGGCGGAGAGCTTCGACGAGAATGTCGCTCACCAGCGAGCTTTTGCCGCTGCCGCTTGCGCCGGTGACGCAGACGAAGGCCCCGAGGGGGATTTCCATCGTGACGTTTTTGAGATTGTTGTGGCGGGCGCCCATGATTCTTAGATACTTGGTAACACCGCCTGCTGAAGCAGGCTCGCCTTCAAGTCTGCGTTTTGTTGGAACTTGTATCTTGCGTGTTCCCGCGAGGTAGTTGCCCGTGACGCTGTCTTTTTTCTTCGCGACTTCTTCCGCCGTGCCGATGGCCATCACATTGCCGCCGCGCACTCCGGCACCAGGGCCGAAATCGATCACCATGTCGGCGGCGCGCATCGTGTCTTCATCATGCTCGACGACCACGACCGTGTTGCCCTGGTCACGCAAGCGTTCCAAGGTCGAGAGCAGCCGCTCGTTGTCGCGCGGATGCAAACCAATCGAGGGTTCATCGAGAATGTACAGCACGCCGACCAGTCCACAGCCGATTTGTCCCGCGAGGCGAATGCGCTGGGTCTCGCCACCGGAAAGCGTGGGGGCTGTGCGGTCGAGCGAGAGGTAATCGAGGCCGACGTTCGTGAGAAAGCCGAGCCGACCGCGAATCTCCTTGAGGACTTCGCTGGCGATTTTTTGCTGCGTGTCATCGAGCGTGAGGCCACTGAAAAACTTTTCCGCTTCATCAATCGGCAGATTGCAAACCGCGGGCAGCGTCCGCTGGGGTTTGTCGGCAAAATAAGCATCGGCTGTGTTGATGGTCACCGAGCGGGCTTGCGGATTGAGGCGGGCACCCAGGCAGTCGGGGCAGCCGATGACGTTCATATATTCTTCGAGCTTGGCGATCAGCGTTTTGCTCTTCGCGCTGCGGTACTTTTCCAACAGCTCGGGAATCAAGCCGACAAACGTGCCGCCGTACTTCTGCGAATTTTTGCCGGCGCGCCAGGTGAACGTGATGTGCTCGCCGCCCGTGCCCCATAGCCACAAGTATTGCTGCTCGGGGTTGAGCTCCTGCCACGGCGTGTCGGTGAGTGCATCCTCGGCAAGCCCGAGCTTGCGCTCCATCGTCTCGGCGACACCTTTGTAGATGTGCCGCTTCCAACGGCCAAGTTCTTTCCAGGGGCCAATGAGTTCGATGCAGCCTTCGGCCAGCGATTTCTCGGGGGCGGTGACGAGCTTTTCGGGATCGAAGCTGAACATCGTCCCGAGGCCATCGCATTCGAGGCACATGCCTTGGGGACTGTTGAAGCTGAACAGTTGGGGCGAAGGAGGTTGAAAACTGAGGCCGCAGTGGTTGCAGGCGTAATCGGCGGACATGAGAATGTCGCCTGTTTGCGCACTCGCGCGGCGTTTGGTCTTGCGCTCAGGTCCGGCATCGCCGCCCGCTGAAGCGGGCTCGCCTTCCTGGTCGAGAGCAACGATGAGATTGCCTTCGCCGAGTTTGAGAGCGAGTTCCACGGCTTCGGCGAGTCGCGTGCGGATGCTTGGTCCGTTCACCAAGCGGTCGATCACCACTTCGATGTTGTGCCGCATCTGGCGGTCAAGCGACAGGTTCTCGGACAATTGCACGATGGTGCCATCGACCCGGGCGCGCACGAAACCTTGCTTCAAGAGGTCTTCGCACAGGTCGCGGAATTCGCCTTTCTGTCCCCGCACGATGGGAGCCAGCACCATGAATTTTGATTTCGCGGGAAGCGACTGGATGCGGGCAATGATTTCTTCACGGGATTGCGCGGTGATCGGGCGCTGGCATTTGGGACAGTGCCCCAAACCGACGCGGGCGTAGAGCACGCGCAGAAAATCATAGATTTCGGTGATCGTCCCCACGGTGGAGCGGGGATTGTTGCCGGCGGATTTTTGGGCAATCGAAATCGAGGGGCTCAGCCCACTGATGTGATCGACATCGGGCTTGGGCATCTGGCCGAGAAACTGCCGGGCGAACGTGGACAAACTTTCCACGTACCGCCGCTGTCCCTCGGCGTAGAGCGTGTCGAACGCGAGCGAACTTTTCCCACTGCCGCTGACGCCAGTCAGGCAAATGAGTTTGTTCCGAGGGAGAATCAGGTCGACGTCGCGGAGGTTGTGTTCCCGCGCGCCTTTGATGATGATATCCGAGGCGGGCATACGTCCGTGTGGGGAGGATCAATGTTGGTTGTGCGGCTAGCCGCGATTCCACGAATCGCCGGTTGTAGCGAACCAACTATTATAGCCATTTTCTCGTCGCGGGCGACTGCTATTAATTTCGCCGCCAGCGGCGGCGCTTAGGGGAGAATGAATCCATGAAGTCCAAAATTTCTGCTGCTGTTCTGCTAGCGCTCGTGTTTTCCGCGACTTCGCGGGCCGCCGAATACGACACCACCCGCTGGCAAGATGACATCGACGCATTTGTAAGAGCCGACCAAACTTCCTCGGTCGAACCGGGCGGCGTGGTGTTTGTGGGCAGTTCCAGCATCCGCATGTGGGATCTCGAAAAGTCGTTCCCCGGCAAGGAGTATCTCAATCGGGGTTTTGGTGGGTCAGAGATCGTCGACTCGACGCATTTTTTCACAGAGCTTGTCGCCCAGCATCAGCCGCGGCTCGTGGTGTTTTATGCCGGGGACAACGACATCTCCGCGGGTAAGTTGCCGAGTCAGGTGGCAAGCGACTTCCTTGACTTCGCGGAACTGTTCCTCTCGCAACTACCAGATAGCAAGCTCATCTATATATCGATCAAGCCGAGCATCGCCCGCTTGAAGCTGGCCGATAAGATGCGCGAGGCCAACAAGAGAATCGCCGCCGAATGCGCGAAGAACGACAAGTTTATGTTTCTCGATGTGTGGCCGGTGATGCTCGATCAAGCAGGGCAACCTCGCGGTGACATCTTTCTGGAAGATGGTTTGCACATGAATGACGCGGGATACAAGTTGTGGAACGAATTGCTCACGCCGCATTTGGAATAAGGCTTAACCACAAAGCCACTAAGATCACCAAGAGGTATCAATTGCGGCAACACGGTTATTGTTTATTCTTCGTGCCCTTTGTGTTTTAGTGGTTTAATGAATTCTTCTTTGCCGAATTACGAACTGCTTGATTTCGGCGGGGGCCGGAAGCTGGAGCGGTTTGGCGAGTGGGTGCTGGATCGTCCCGCGCCGGGGGCGGACAAACCGGTCGCGCGACCTGATTTGTGGAAGTCGGCGACCGCGCGCTATGAGGGGAGTCGCACGACGGAGGGGGACTGGTTGCCGGCGGCGAAAAAGTGGCGGGTGGCGAGTGGTGAGTTTCGGGTTCACATTGCTGACGACAAACAGTTTCAGTTGCTGTTGTCGGCGTTGCCTTCGGGGCAGGTGGGGGTGTTTCCCGAGCAGTTGGAGAGTTGGGAATGGGTGGCGAAGCAAGTTCTAAAGCTCGCTAAGCCGCAAGCGGCAATTAAGATATTGAACCTGTTTGCTTATACAGGTGGCAGTACGTTGGCGGCGGCTTGTGCGGGGGCGGAGGTGACGCATGTGGATGCGGCGAAGGGTATGGTGGCGCGGGCGCGGGAGAACGCGGCGGCTTCGGGACTTGCTGATGCGCCGATTCGTTGGATTGTGGAAGACGCCGTCAAGTTTTGCGAGCGCGAAGTGAAGCGGGGGAATTACTACGATGCGGTGATTCTCGATCCGCCTACTTACGGACATGGACCGAAGGGGGAAGCGTGGTCGATCAAGCGCGACCTGCTGCCGCTGCTCTCGTTATGCCGCGAACTAACGGTGGGGCGGCTCAAGTTTGCGCTCTGCACCTGCCATACTCCCGGCATCGACGCGCCGGAGTTGAGCGCGTATTTGTCGGAAGGCATCTTCGGGCACTGTGGCCAACCGCCGCGAACGGGTACGCTATTTCTCGAAACCGTTGATGGCCGCAAGTTACCGAGCGGCATTTTTGCCCGTTGGCCTGGATAAGAATAGAACGCAGATGAACGCGGATTAGGCAGATTGGCGCGGATCAAATAGACTTTAGGTGAAGCGTACTTTTATCCATGTGATTTCAATCAGCGAACATCCGTTAAATCCGCGTTCATCTGCGTTCCATTCCTCATGCCTCGCCAAGAAATTACTAGCCGACAGAATGTGCGTGTGAAGGACGCGGCGAAGTTGCGCGATGCGCGGCAACGGGCGAAACAACAGCGCTTCATTATTGACGGCGTGCGTGAGATTGGTCGGGCGCTCGACGCGGGCCTTGAGTTTCTCGAAGTGTTTATTTGCCCCGCGCTTTGCGGTTCACCTGCTGCCCAGGAACTCGCCCTACGATTGGATGAATGTGGTGCGGTGGTGGCCGAGGTGACTGCTGAGGTGTTTGAGAAACTGTCGTTTGGCGAGCGAAGCGACGGTGTCGTGGTCGTGGCAGCCACGCCGCAACGGACTATTGACCAATTGCAGTTGCCGCCGCGGCCGCTGGTGGCGGTGCTGGAAGGTTTGGAAAAGCCGGGGAACGTGGGGGCGATTTTGCGTTCCGCCGATGGGGCGGGGGTTGATGCCGTGATTGTCGTACATCCCGAGACCGATTTGTTTAACCCCAACACGATCCGCGCGAGTGTCGGCACGGTGTTCAGCAAGCAAGTCTGCGTGGCCAGCGTGGACGAAACACTCGCGAAGCTGCGGGAGTGGAAACTGAGCATCATTGCCACGCGACCCGACGCCGAGCGGCTTTACACTGACATGGATTTTCGCAACGGCGCCGCGATTGTGCTGGGGAGTGAAGCCACGGGGCTTACCACAGCGTGGAACCAAGCGGATGTGGTCGGCGTGCGGCTTCCGATGCGTGGGATTGCCGACAGCCTGAACGTCTCGACCACCGCGGCGGTGTTGTTTTATGAAGCGCAAAGGCAACGGTTGAGTTAGTCCAAGCCCAGGGATGGCACTCCCGGGGTGACTTGTCCCAGGGAGTGCCATCCCTGGGCTTTGTGTAAAATACATCATGCCGATCCCCCTCTCCGCTCTCGACCGCAAAACGCTTCGTGATCTTTGGCAGATGAAAGGCCAGGCGGTGGCGATCGCGCTGGTGATTGGGTGTGGCATCGCGCTGTTCACGTTGTCACGCAGTTTGTTGCATTCGCTGGAACTCACGCAGACGACCTACTACGAGCGGTTCAACTTTGCCGAGGTGTTTGCTTCGCTCAAGCGGGCACCCGACGCGCTGGCCGAACGGATCGCGGAAATTCCTGGCGTGGCACGGCTGGAAACTCGCATCGTGATCGGCGTGAATCTCTCGGTCCCCGGACAAACGGAACCCGCGACGGGGCGGCTTGTTTCGGTCCCCGATACACGCGAGCCGTTGCTCAACCAGATTTATCTGCGGCGGGGAAGTTGGCTCACCCCGCGCTCGGACGACCAGGTGATCGCCAGCGAAGCGTTCGCCGATGCGAACCACTTGGAAGTTGGCGATGCGATTTTTGCCACTATTAATGGCAGGCAGAAGAAGCTCCACATTGTCGGCATCGGGCTTTCGCCGGAGTTTATTTACGAAATCAAGCCGGGGGACATGCTTCCCGACAACGAGCATTTTGGCGTGTTCTGGATGAACCACGAAGCCCTCTCCACGGCCTACAACTTGGAGGGGGCGTTTAACGACGTGGCGATTTCGCTGATGCGCGGCGCGACCACCGCCGAAGTGCTTTTTCGCCTCGATGAGCTGCTCGAACCCTACGGCGGGTTGGGGGCTTACGCTCGTAAGGATCAGCCGTCGCACATGTTTGTGAACAATGAAATCGAGCAAAACCGACAACTGGGCTTGGTGATGCCGTCGGTGTTTTTGGGAGTGGCGGCGTTTCTGTTGAATGTGGTGCTCACGCGGACTATCAATTTGCAGCGCGAGCAAATCGCCGCGCTTAAGGCCTTTGGTTACAGCAATCTGGAAATCGGTTGGCATTACCTCAAACTCGTGATGTTGATCGCGATTGTGGGATTGTGCTTTGGCATTCCCTGCGGTGCCTGGTTTGGCAGCGTTGTCACCGGCATGTATGCCAAACTGTTTCATTTCCCCGAGTTTCATTACCAACTCACGTACAGCGTGGCCCTCACCGCCGCCGCGGTTTGTTTCGCGGCTTCAACCTTGGGTGCTTACGGCGCGATCCACCGCGCGGTTTCCCTGCCCCCCGCGGAAGCCATGCGGCCCGAACCACCCACGAGTTTTGGGCCTACGCTCTTGGAGCGGCTGCATTTGGGGCATTTCTTATCGCCAGTGATGCGGATGATTGTGCGGCAATTGGAACGTCACCCGATCAAAACCGGCCTGTCGGTGTTTGCGATTTCGCTGGCGGTGGCAATTGTCGTGCTGGGAAACTTCATGGAAGATGCCGTCGCTTACGTTCTCAATGCGCAGTTTAACGAGGTGCAGCGTTACGACATGTCGCTCACCACGATCGAACCCCTGGGGAGTGCGGCGATTTATGAAGTTGCCAACATGCCGGGCGTGCTGTCTTGCGAACCGGTGCGGGGGGCTTCGACGCGATTTCGCCATGGTGCGCGGAGTCGGCGGGTGAGCATCCAAGGGTTGCCGGCCAACAGCAAGCTGTACGGACTGATCGACATTAACCGCACGAACATTCCGCTGCCCCCGGATGGGTTGATCATCTCGCAAAAGTTGGCCGAGATTTTGGACCTCCAGGTCGGTGAGTCGGTGCAAGTCGAAGTGCTGCAAGGCAAGCGACCGGTGAAGGACGTGCCGATTGTCGGCACGCTGCAAGATTTTTCCGGCGTGTCGGCGTATATGAACATCGACGCCCTAGCGAAGATGTTGCGGGAAGGCCCCACAATCACGGGAGCCAACATGATTGTGGACGCCAATTATACTCAAGAGTTGTACCACGAATTGAAGTTGGTGCCGGCCATCGCGGGGATCACAATCAAGGAACACGCCATCGAAAGTTTTAACAACACCGTGGCCGAGAATTTGATGACCATGAAGACGATCAACCTGTTCTTCGCTTGCGTGATCGCGATTGGCGTGGTTTACAACAGTGCGCGGATTTCGCTGTCCGAGCGGAGCCGCGAGTTGGCCACCTTGCGGGTGATCGGCTTTACGCGCGGCGAGATTTCCGCCATTCTGCTGGGTGAGTTGGCAATCATCACGCTGCTGGCCGTGCCGCTGGGGTTATGGATTGGTTACAGAATTGCGGGCGGGTTGGTCGCTTTGTTGGATTTGGAGTTGTTCCGCTTTCCGTTGGTGATCGAGCGTAACACTTACGCGCTGGCCGCCGGTGTGGTGATCGCGGCGTCGGTGATTTCGGGATTGCTCGTGCGGCGGCGGCTGGATGAGCTTGATTTGGTGGCGGTGTTAAAATCAAGGGAATAGATACGGCGTAAGCCCAGGGATGGCGCTCCCTGGGTCTGCTTTGTGAACATTTGGGGTGACCCAGGGAGTGCCAGCCCTGGGCTTTGGCTGGACAATTATTGAAACAGAGTATGAGATCACGTTTTCGCAAATTCCTGCTGTTCTTGTTTGCCGTGGCAATTATCGCGGCGATTGGTTGGGGTTTGATTCCCGAGCCAATCCAGGTTGATTTGGCGGAAGCCACGCGCGGCGAGATCGAAGTGACCGTCGATGAGGACGGCAAAACGCGCATTCGCGAGAAGTATGTCGTGTCAGCTCCGCTGGCGGGGCGTGTATTGCGGATCAACATGGACCCCGGCGATGAAGTCGAAGCTGACGACACGCTGCTTGCCACGATTGAGCCGCGCGACCCGGAACTTTTGGATGCCCGTACGATCGCGCAAGCCGAAGCGCGTGTGAGCGCCGCGGAAGCCACGCTCAATAAAATGGAGCCGATGCTCGAGGAAGTGGTCGCCGCGCAGCAATTTGCGGAGGCGGAGCTCAAACGGGTCCGTGATGTGGCCGCGGAAAACTCGCAAGCCGTCTCGGCCACCGAGGTGGAAAGCAAGCTGCTGGCGTTCCGCACGCAGGCGGCGCTGTTGCGTTCCACCCAACAGAGCAAAGAGATCGCGCGTTTTGAATTGGCACAAGCCCGCGCGGCGCTCATGCGTTCGCGACCGCCGTCTGAGAATCCGCCATCCACCGAAACGTTGAACGGCAACGGCTGGAATTTTCCCATCCGTTCGCCCATAGATGGCCGGGTATTGCGGGTGTTCCAAGAAAGCAGTGCGATCGTCGCGCCGGGGGCTTCACTGCTCGAGTTGGGTGATCCGACCGATTTGGAAGTTGAGATCGACGTGCTTTCCCGCGATGCGGTGAAAATTCGGCCCGGCGCGCTCGCCTACTTGGAACATTGGGGGGGCAACCACACGCTGCAAGGCCGGGTGCGGCTGGTCGAGCCTTCGGCATTCACCAAGATTTCGACGCTCGGCGTGGAAGAGCAGCGGGTGAATATCATCGTCGATCTGGTTGATCCCCCTCAAGAACGGACGGAACTCGCCGACGGTTTTCGCGTGGAAGCGAGGATTGTGATTGCCGAGGCGGAGGACGTGCTCAAGATTCCCACGAATGCTCTGTTTCGTGTCGGCGACAAGTGGGCCGTGTTTCACGCGGAGAATGGTGTGGCGCGGGAGCAGCATGTGGAAGTCGGTTTGCAAAATGGTTTGGAAGCCGAGATTCGCTCAGGCCTTTCCGCCGGGGATCAAGTCATTATGCACCCCGGCGATGACGTGGTTGACGGGACAACCATCCGCCAACGCGAGTAACCAGAAATGTCATTCCGATAGGAGTACCACGACTAGAGGAATCTGGCTTGGACTTTTTCTCGCATGGCGTATGAATTCGGCATGAAACCAGATTCCTCGGGTCGCAGAACTCCCCTCGGAATGACCTTTATCTTGCCGCGTTGACATTTCTCTTCGCGCCACGGAAGATGGCGGCATGGGCGAAGCAGCTAAAATTCTGGTCGGCGTTATCATGGGGAGTCGCAGCGATTGGGACACCATGCGCCTTGCTTCGGAAGTGCTCACGGAGTTCGGCGTCGAACATGAATCGCAAATCGTGTCGGCGCATCGCACACCCGATTGGATGTGCGAGTATGCCAAGTCGGCCGAAGGTCGCGGGCTGGAAGTGATCATCGCCGGGGCGGGGGGTGCCGCGCATCTGCCGGGGATGGTGGCGGCGCTGACGGTGCTGCCCGTATTGGGCGTGCCGGTGGAAAGTCGCACACTCAAGGGGATGGATTCGCTGCTGTCGATTGTGCAAATGCCGGGGGGAGTGCCGGTGGGGACACTCGCGATCGGTGCCGCCGGAGCGAAGAACGCTGGGCTGCTGGCCATTCGGATTCTCGCGGGGAGTCGCCCTGAACTGCGCGAGAAGCTGCACGCCTTTCATCAGCAGCAAACCGACCAGGTTCGCCAAGACAAACTCTCGTGAGCCAGGGCACAATGTCGGCTAATCATCCCTTGCTACCCGGCGCGAAGATTGGCATGTTGGGTGCCGGTCAGTTGGGCCGCATGTTCGCGCTCGCCGCGGCGCGGCTGGGCTATCATGTGCATGTGTTCTCGCCGCGCGTCGATAGTCCCACGGGACAAGTCTCGCATCGAGAGACAGTGGCCGACTACGCGGACACCGATGCGCTTGTGAAGTTTGCCCAATCGGTCGACGTGGTGACTCTTGAGTTCGAGAACATTCCCGTCGCGGCCATGGAATCAATTGAAAAATATGCTCCCGTGCGGCCCTCGCGGGCTGTGCTGCACATCACGCAGAATCGCCTCCGCGAGAAGAGGTTTCTCACGGAGGCGGGAATTGCTTGCGCGTCGTTTGCCGCAGTGAATTCGCTCACGGAATTGCAAACCGCCATCACCGCGATTGGTTTGCCCGCCGTGCTCAAAACGGCCGATTCCGGCTACGACGGCAAGGGGCAAACCACGATTCGCAGCGCCGACGAAGCTGCGTTCGCGTGGGAACACGTTGGCCAGCAGCCGGCGGTGCTCGAAGGTTGGGTCGATTACGTGCAAGAACTCTCGGTGCTTGTGGCCCGCTCGACCACGGGCGAAATCGCAACTTGCGGGCCGATTGCCAACGACCATGCAAATCACATTCTCGATGTTTCGCGTTTTCCGGTGCCGGAGTTAGCACACGTCGCCGAGACCGCCGAGGAAATTGGCCGCACGATTGTCGAACGTCTCGACTTGATTGGCGTTTGTTGCGTGGAATTGTTTCTCACTCGCGATGGCCAACTCATCGTGAACGAAATTGCCCCCCGTCCACACAACTCGGGGCATCTCACGATTGAAGCATGTACCACCTCGCAGTTTGAGCAGCAAGTTCGTGCGATCTGCGGCCTGCCACTCGGTTCAATGCAAGCGCATACTCCGGCAGCGATGGTCAATCTGTTGGGCGATTTGTGGGTGAACGGCGAACCGTCGTGGCTCGAATTGCTGAGCGTGCCACGAGGTTATTTGCACCTCTACGGGAAGACCGAAGCGAAGCCGGGGCGGAAGATGGGGCATTTTACGGTGCTGGGTGATGATGCAGCGCGCGCGGCCTGCGAAGCACGCAAGCGGCTCACACGGCATCGAAACGATGCCGGCTAACTAATGGCGGAAGTGCCGGGTGCCGGTGAAGATCATCGGTAGGCCATGGGCATCGCAGGCGGCGATCACTTCGGGGTCGCGCTTGGAACCGCCCGGTTGAATGATTGCCGTGATGCCAGCCGCGGCGGCTTGTTGGATGGAGTCTTCAAACGGAAAGAAGGCATCGGAAGCCAACACGCAACCGGCGGTCCGCTCGCCCCCCTTGCGAATCGCGATTTCCACCGCATCGACGCGGCTCATTTGGCCGGCACCCACGCCGACGAGGGCTTGATCCTTAGCGATCACGATGGCGTTTGACTTCACATGCCGACAAACGGCCCAGGCGAATTCCAAATCGGCTTGCAGTGCGGGCGAGGGCTTTTTCGCGGTCACGACTTGCCATTGAGCGATTTCGTCGGCCAGATCGTCGGCTGTTTGGGCGAGCATGCCGCCATCGATTTGGCGAAAGACGGTTGTGCCTTGACCGGGCAAAAACTTGCCGGTTTTCAACAGTCGCACGTTGGCCCGCCATTTGGGCTTGGTGGTGAGAATTTCAAGAGCATCGGCATCGTAATCGGGCGCGACGATGGCTTCCACGAATCGGCCCGGTTCAGCCAGGTACTCCGCCATTGCCGCGTCGACGGGAACATTCACGCCCAGCACGGAACCGAACGCGCTCAGCGGATCACCATCCCACGCCTTGGCGACGGCTTCACCGAGCGTCGGGGCCGTTGCCGCGCCGCAGGGGTTGTTGTGCTTGAGCACGGCCACGCCCGGTTGGGGAAGCGAACGAGCGATTGCGAGTGCCGCGTCGAGATCGAGCAAATTGTTGTAGGAAAGTTCCTTGCCGTTGAGTTGCTCGGCGTTGACCAAGCTGTGCGCGTCGGCACTGGGGAACGCATAGAGGGCGGCCGATTGGTGGGGGTTCTCGCCGTAGCGCAACGAGTTGCGGCGCTTCAGCGAGTGTGTTACTGCGGGAGGATAGTCACTATCGTCGCTTGGTCCGTTGATCTTCGCAAAGTAACTGGCGATGGCGGTGTCGTAGGCGGCGGTTTTGGCGAACGCCGCGCCCGCGAGTTGGCGGCGGGTTTCGAGCGTGGTCGCGCCGTTCGCTTTGAATTCGGTGAGGATTGTTTCGTATTGTGATGAATCGGTGGCCAAGGTGACGAACGCATGATTCTTCGCCGCCGAACGGACCATCGAAGGCCCGCCGATGTCGATCTGCTCAATCGCTTCGGGAATCGTCACCCCCGCGCGGGCAATCGTTTGCTCGAACGGATAGAGATTCACCACGACTAGCTCGAACGGGAGAATGCCATGTTCGGCGAGCGAGGCCATGTCACTCGGATTGTCGTGACGACATAAAAGCCCGCCATGCACTTTGGGATGCAAGGTCTTCACGCGGCCATCCATCATCTCGGGAAAGCCGGTGTACTCGGCGACGTCGCGGACTTTAATGCCGGCATCTTCCAGATGCTTGCGTGTACCACCTGTGCTAAAGATTTCCACGCCGCCAGCCACCAACTCGCGCGCGAACTCAACGAGTCCACTCTTGTCGCTGACACTGATCAAAGCACGTTGGATGGGAGGTGAATTCATACTGATTGCGGATTGGGATTGATCGAACTTACAAAATTTCGCAATCCGCATTCCGAATTGCTCTGGGATTTGTCACGATAGCACTTCTGGTAATAGCTTTCAACGAACACGGCCTTTTCGTCGTGTCTTACCCTCTAATTGCCATCAAATTTGTGATAACATATAATTGGTTCGTGTTCGCCGGTTTTTTGTGCCTCTTACGTGTTAACAATTGAGCAATAATATTCGAGTGTCATGAATATCGCTCGAACCGTGATCCCCTTTGATTTGTCCAAGGGACGGAGACACGACTATGAATCTACCTTTTGATCGGATGAAAGCAGTTCAAGCTGCGTCAGTTATTGCCCTTGCCGAAGGGCGGCGGATCGGCAAATTGCGCCTTCTCAAGCTGCTCTACATTACCGACCGTTGCCTTATTAAAGAAACCGGGAAGCCTTTACTTGGTGCCAAAGCGGTGGCCATGGACCATGGTCCTCTCCACAGTGACATGCTGAACATGATCAATGGCACGTTACCAAACTCCAGGGTCTGGAATAAGCATTTTGTCAGCAAAGGCGTCAGAGACATTTATCTTAAAGACGCCCCGGATAACTCGGCTCTTTCGAGACATGAAATCGAAACCTTGCAGGACGTTGTCACACGTCATGAAAACTTCAACGACTGGGAGCTCTCGGAACTTACCCATGGTTTTGAGGAGTGGAAAAAGAATTTTCAATCGAATACGTCAACGCCAATTCCACTCGAAGACCTGATCGATGCCGTGGGCCGCTCAGATGACAAGGAGGCCATTCTAACAGACCTGCGAGATGATCTCGCCTTTGATCGGTTCTTTGAGCGATGCAACACGTTATAAAGGGTGGCGACACTCTGATTATCCCTGAACCAGGGACCAGCCTGGATTCACATCTTTGGATCGTGTTATCGGATCCTGCTCAGGATCATTTTGTTCTGCTGGTTAATCTCACGAGTTGGAGAACGGACAAGGATCAAGCTTGCTTATTAGATGTAGGCGATCATCCGTTTATCAAACATAAAACATGCGTGAATTATGCCAAGTCAAAGCATGTGGCCCTCCAGCAGCTCGTAAAAATACTCGAACTGCCTCAAGTTGAATGTCGCGAACCCCTCGCGCCTGAAATATTGCAGCGCATCCGAAACTGTTCCGCGAATTCAAGAATGGAGCTGGGCCACTACCAGATTCTCTTGGACCAAGGTCTCGTATCAGAATGATTCCGCAAACGTCGGGGCCACGATAGCACTTCTGGCAATAGATTTCAACGAACCAAACTTCCGGTGCGCGAACTCGCCGAACCCGGGTTCCGTAGTAGTGTCTAGTTGTGGCCGGAGTTAGGAAGAACCGGCATTTTTGGCATGATGCTCTTTTCCGTCGCGAATCTTAATTCAGGAGTCTTTGACCGCACAAGCGGTATGGCCGGTTGATCCGCTACCTTGCGACCAACCGCCACGTTCGGCCTGACAGTTCCAAACGGTCGCCGTTGGGTGTTCCGGCACGGGCTGTGACGGTCGCAAGATCAGAGGCTCCCAGAAGTGTGAAGAAACTGCCTAGCAAGTTTTTTGACCAGTGCCAAAGCGTGACCTATATTCACGTATGCGGCAGATTCTGACCCAGTCTGCTGCCGGTGCGCACTGACCTCGGCCTGTGACGGCAGTTAGAGCGCACTAACCGCTTGGCGCTGGAAAGACCTCCCGCGACGCGACCTCCCCACAATAGACAACGAGCAACTCATGCAGATTCGGGTCCACCTCGAACGAACTCTTCAAGCCCTTTGTACGCCGTACAAGTGCCGGATGGCAGCTCCCTCACGACGTAGTTTCTCGTTGCTGCTCGTACCGGTTTTGCTGAGCTTGATTTTTGGTAGTGTTGCTACCGCTCAAGTGTCACGCACTGAACCCGTCACGAGCGCGCAGCAAGCGCTCTCCAACGGTTCGCTCAACACCGTGCTCGACAAAGGCCGGCAACTGGAAGCGACCAATCGTTGGGGCGAAGCACTGAGCCACTACGAAGAAGCCCTGCGTGATTATCGGGGCAACGAAACACTCGAACAACGTCATGACCTCGCCAAGCTGCATTACAGCGTCGAGCGTCGTTATCACGATCAGAGCTTCCTGCAATCGATTACCGCGCTCGACCGCAATCAAGCGCTGTCGCTCTACACGGAGCTGTTGCAGAAAACCAACACGCACTATGTGGCCGAGCCTCCTTGGCGGAAGCTGGGAGTGCGGGGTGCCTCGGCGATGGACTTGGCACTGACCGACAAGAACTTTATTGCCGCCAACCGGCTGCAACTTTCGAGCGATCAGCTCGCCCAGGTGCGCAAGGAAATCTATCAACTACTGAGCCAGCGCACGTTGCAAAGCTCGCGTGACCTGATTACCTTTGCCGGCGACGTGGGACGGCTGGTGGAAGTACGTGCCGGGCTACCCGCGACAGCGACGATTCTTGAATTCGTGACCGCCGCCGCGGAAGGACTCGACGACTATTCCTCGTTCCTGACCGCCGACCAACTGCGGGAAGTTTATTCTCAAATCGAAGGTAACTTTGTCGGCTTGGGCGTAGAGCTCAAGGCCGAGAACGGGGCTTTGTTAATCGTCCACGTGATTCCCGGCAGCCCCGCCGAACGGGCTGGCATCTTGGCTCAAGATCGGATCGTCGCGGTTGACGGCAAGAGCACCGCCGAGCTGTCCACCGACGAAGCTGCTTCGATGCTCACCGGGGCCGAAGGAACTTACGTCCGCGTGACGGTGTACTCGCCAAGTACCGAACCACGGGTGCTCAACATTCGCCGCGAGCATGTGGACGTGCCGAGCCTCGAAGATCCCAAGATTGTCGACTCCGATTTCGGCATCGCGTATCTCAAGATTCCCGCGTTCCAAAAGACCACGGCTCGTGATCTGGAAACAGCCCTGTGGGATTTGCATCGCCAGGGAATGCGTTCGCTCGTTCTCGATCTACGCGGCAATCCCGGTGGGTTGCTGACCGCCTCGGTGGAAGTCGCCGACAAGTTCCTGACCGAAGGCAACATCGTGTCGACTCGTGGCCGCAGCCCGCAGGAAGATTTTAACTATCAAGCCCACTACGGTGGCACATGGCGAGTGCCGTTGGTAGTGTTGATCGACGGCGACAGCGCCAGCGCGAGCGAAATCTTTGCTGGGGCGATCAAGGACAACAATCGCGGCACGATTGTGGGTTCCACGTCGTTCGGCAAAGGCTCCGTGCAAGGCATCTTCCCGCTCGGTTTTGCCGGGGCGGGGATTCGACTCACGACCGCCAAGTTCTATTCCCCCAGTGGCACGCCAATCAGCCATCGTGGCGTGGAACCGCACGAAATGGTGCAGGTCGTCGCGAAACCAGTCAACGGCAAAGTTGACGTGGAAAGCGATTTGGTGCTCCAGGCCGGGATTCAAGCCGCTCGCAGCCGCATGGCTTCGCGGTAGCGGTTGACGATCTTCCGGGCAACACGAATACTAAGCGTTGTCTGAATCGCTGAGCCGGGTTTTCTGGAAGGTCTTACCACAGATAATGCACCCATGGCTGGCGGTTTGTCAGAGCAGAATATTAGTATTAGCCGTTGTGCGCTAGCCCACGGTTGGAGCGAGAAAAACCGAGGGCTAGCGCCCTGCGGCTGATCTGCCCGACCCTAGTTTTTTTGCTTTGACAAAGCACTAGCGCCGGCGGCTCAGTTCGAATTGCACCTCCCACGCTTCGATTGGTGATTTGTCATGCCGTACAAAAAAGAAGAAGAAGACGACCTGTTTGATGACGACTTTGAATTCGTCGATGATGAAGACGATGATGACGAGGAGGATTCCGAGCTCGACGACGAGGATGAGGACTCCGAGGTCGACGAAGAGGACGAGGAAGAAGCTCCCCCCGCGAAACCGAAGCGCGGTGTGCGAAAACCGGCAGCGGCTGAACCTGCTGCTCCCCCCAAGGGGCGTGACAAACCGGCTCCCAGAGCGCGTGCCAAAGCGCCTGTCGAAAAAGCCGCACCGGCACGACCCGCTGACGACGAAGAAGTCGCCGAGGAAGATGACCCGCAACCCGTCGCTGCCGAGCCTGTTGGCCCCCCCGCGGACCATGTGGTTCATGTTTACGAGTTCCGCGCATTCAAGCGAACCATCCAACGCGATTTCACTAGCGATGATGCCGACAAATTCGCGGCGGAATACAACCGGACCTCGGCCAATCACAGCCGGTGGGCCGTGTCTGGGAATAAAAGCGACCAGCCGACGCCGAAAATCTAACGGCTGATTGGCCCGCTAGTGCAGGAAAACTGCAAAGTAGTAGGCACACTCCGTGTGCCGTAACCACCTTGGTGAAATCACCGCGTTTCCCGCGTTCGCCACGGCACACGGAGTGTGCCTGCTACATTCAGGCGGACTTTGCAGTTCTCCTGCCAGATAGTGGGCATGATTGGCCAGCCAGCTCACCACGGCGTACAATTTCGCAACCCGGCGCAATTGATACTTTCGCGATAAGCGTTGCGGTTGCGCCAGGCAGAACCGCGGTCAATGAAAAAGCACGCGATTCCCGCGCGTCGGTCACGAGGGCCGTGGTACGATAACGAGGACTGTTACTGCTCGATTTTTCGGGTGCAATGCGCGCCCGTTGATCTATTCTTCACTATCAAACTAAGTTTTCTCCCTCCGACTAAGGTAGAGATCGCATGAGTGCATCACCACGAATTCTGAGTGTCGTCGCCAGCGCGTTGTTGCTGGGGGTTTTGATTGTGCCCGCCGAGGCCCAAGAAACAGCAACCCGCGATCCGCAGGCCACCGCCGCCTTCGAGCAAGGCACCAAGTTCATGGAAGAGAAGAAATGGGACGACGCGATCGCGGCATTCGCCCAGGCGACCGACATCGACAACACATTTGCCGAGGCCTATCTTGGTCGCGCGGATGCGCTCCGCGAATTGGAAGACTATCAAACGGCCCTGCAATTTTATCGCCAAGCGGAAACGATTAATCCCAAGCTGGCGAAGATCTTCTTGGGTCGCGGCATTAGTTACCGCGAGGTCGGCCAACTCGATATGGCGATCAACGATTTTGATACCGCGATGGAGCTCGACCGCAAGGATCCCGAAATCGCTGCCAATCTTGGTGATCTGTTGGTGAACAACATTCAAAACCCCACCCGTGGCTTACAGGTTCTCAACAAGGCGATTGAACTCGATCCCGAAGATGCCAAGTCTTATCGCAATCGGGGTTTGGCGAACGCTCAATTGCGCCGCTTCGATGAAGCTGAAGCCGACTTGGCAAAGTCCGTGGAATTGAAGAGCGACGACTTTGAAACCTACGCGATGCAGTCCAACATTTTCTTGTTCCAGGACAAGCCGGAAAAGCTGCCCCTGGCCATCGACGCTCTCACCAAGGCGATCGACAATTACAAGAATCGCGAGAAACAAGAAAGCTCTGATCCCAAAACCTACGTGCAAGGCTATCTGTTGCGGAGCGATGCCAACTTGAAGCTGGCGACCAATCCGAAGACCCCCAAAGAGAAAAGCGACGAATACTTCAAAGCCGTGATTGCCGATGCCGATGCGGTGCTCGCGGAAAATCCCGAGGCCTATCCGATCTCCGGCCAGGCATTGTATCGCAAGGGCGTCGCGGAGCGAATGCAGGGGATGTACGGCGAAGCGATTAAGGCTTTCACCGACGCGATCCAGCAATTGCCCGCCGGGGAGTCCGGTTCTTACGCCGCCGAGGCGTATTTGAAGCGCGGCATTTGCTGGCACATGCAGGACGAAAACCGCCTCGCTCGGGGTGACTTCCAACAAGCCGCCGCGATTGATTACACCGATCCCTTGCCGCACTTGTGGACCGGCTACACGTTTGCCGAGGAAGAGGATTATCGCTCGGCGATTGACGCTTACGGCGAAGCGATTGCCAAGAATCCAAATTTCGCGCTGCCGTACATCAATCGTGCCTTGGCTTACGTGCAACTGGGCGAGTACAACCGCGCGGCGGACAATTTTAACGAAGCGATTCGCGTCGAGCCGAGCGATGCGGGCAATCATGTCAAGCGTGGCCAAGTTTACATGAAATTGGAAGAATACAAAAAGGCGCTCAATGCCTTTGATTTGGCCCTGCAATACGACAAGGACAACGTGGAAGCCCTCGAAGGGACGGCCCAAGCCATGCGTGCGTTGGGACGCGGCTCGGCTGCGGACACCTACGAAAAGCGCGCCGCGGAGTTGAAGGCCAGCGAGAAATAGGCCGCGTGGATTAATTCAGATTTTTTTAACCGGCGAGCGCGCGAGCGTTCGCCGGTTTTTTTGTTGTACCTCGAAGGTAGTCCTTGGCCTAGGCGAGTCACTCGACACGGGTTACGGCTTCGTTCATGGCGGCTTCACTTGCCTAATGTCAGCACGAGCAGATCAAGTCCCTTGAATTGTTTGAATCCTTTGTCTGTCGTCACGAGTTGATTTCCTCCGGATATAGCAAAGGCCGCCAGATAGGCGTCTGCCCACAACTTAGGCGATGCCTTGGCATCGCCAGCCAGTTTCTTCCAGAGGGATTCCAAGCCGGGTGGCTCCTCCGCCCACGAGATCCGTCCATCGGCCAGGAAACCCTCGTAGGCCAACCAAGCCGCATTGTTACTCAAAGGGGGAATTCCGTAAGGAGAGAGCACCGCGTGGGTTGTCAGCAAACGCAAGAATGATTGCTGCGTGGGCCGACAAAACAACAGAGGCTCCGTGGACTTGCGGCCCGCAAGCCAGTCACGTGTCACGCCATGAAACGCATGTTTTGAAAGGGCCAGCGCTAACCAGATGTTGCTATCGGCCAGCGGCATGGTGTCATTCCGCTTCCTGTGACACGAGCCACTGCGTTTCTTGAGCCAGTAGGAGAGTGGCCACGCGCTCTGGAGTCATTTCCTCGTGCGCCGTGGCAGCCTGTTTGCACGCGATCAGAGGTAATCCCGTTTTTTTGTCCTTGGTGACAATGGGCTCCTGGACCTCGGCAGCGGTGGTCACGGCCAAGCCTTTTCGCAACAGATCGGCGACCGCATCTTTGAGCTTCCGCCCTTCACGGATGGCACGGAGCTTCACCTGTTTGACGAGCGCATCAGGGAGATCGAGGGTAGTTTTCATAGACCCATTTTACTGGGAAACCAGCTTTATGTCAAAATCCCTGAGCTTGCAGAGGCCATTCGACACGCGGCACCCTGATCACCGTGCCCCGAAGCCTTGATAGGTGACGCCGCGGCTGGGGACGGTGCGGATCAGTTGCTCGTTGGTCCAACCGAGGTCGGTGTCGCGCAATTTGAGGGTCAGCGGCGAGGACGTGCGGACCGCTTCATCCGGTTTGGCCACGGCCAACGCGAGATTCTTTTGCCACTGCTTGGCGAACTCGTTGATCGGGATGCGAATGTTGCCGCGGATGGGATCCGCTAGGTACACATACTGATAATCGGTGCCGCGATAGACGACAAAGTGTTTGAAGCCGTCTTCGGTAATGCCCACGACGAGGGGCGTTTTCGCTTCAAAGAGTTTTTGGAGCGACATCTTGGCGACCACGGATTGGTAACCCATTTTCACGGCTGCCTTGCGTAAGTCGCTCATGGCGAGGCCATTTTCAATGCGGTCGATGATCTCCTCGACGGTGAGCAATTCGTCGAGCACGCGGAGGACTTGATCCTCGGTCACGGGATCGCCGAAGTGATAACGCAGGATCGTCGCCAGCGCGGCCGCTCCGCAGGAGTAGTCGCGCTTTTGCATGACGACGTTCCGCTGCTTGAGCGCTTGCCAACTCCAGACATCGCGGGAGGCGATATGGCGATCATCGCGGACCGGGGGTGCCGCGCTGAGCAACGTGGTGCCGAGCCAACTGGCCAGCCCCGCGCTAAGGACCAGGCACACGGCGACCCGCGGTCGGCTGGAGCGATGGATGCCACTGGGCATGGAGAACCTCCGTGAAGCGGGCCGCTTAATAAGTCCAGGTGATGCCAAATCGTCCGTCGGGAGCATCATCCGTGACACCGATCTCGGCAAAAGGCTCGATCAAGCGGCCGCAATTGGCAACGGTCGCGGCAAAACGCAAGCTCATAGGTTCAGCAAAGGTTCCCTCAAATTCCTGGCCATCGAGGCTGGCATCGGTAAAGTACGAGACATTGAACCTGGTGCTGAGCGTCACATTGGAATTGAGCGCGAAACCAACGCCCAGTTGCGCGCGGAGTTCTTCGCCCGGTTCGACAAATCGGCCAAAGTAATTGCTGCCAAACTGGTGTCGCCAACCCAAGCCATAAAAAATGACCACGGGATCGAAGGTATCAATCCATAACAGGTCGGTGGAAAGTCCGTAGAAGCCTGAGCCCAAAGCAGGAGCGACCGCCGTGAAGACGGGATCGACCAAGGGGGCTTCACCCGAAGGGAACGTCCCCGCAACGGTAAAGACCGTATCCGTGCAACGGCCCTGGCCATCACAGACCAAGAAAGAA
This sequence comes from Bythopirellula sp., assembly GCA_034439695.1. Lineage (GTDB taxonomy): Bacteria > Planctomycetota > Planctomycetia > Pirellulales > Lacipirellulaceae > Bythopirellula. The sequence goes on from JAWXAV010000170.1 coordinate 21,406, forward strand.
ATTCCCGTGGTCACGTCACCGATGCCGCCCTCATTATCGCGTTCATCGAAACCAAGCGTCGCGAAATCTGTTTGGGACCAGCCGAAGGGAGCCCCGATAAAGAACTGCGCTCGACGCGCGAGTCCGTAGCGGATTTCCAAAGGCATCACCAACTGTCGCTGGGTGAATCTCGCTTCGACGAGATTATTGGCGATATCAACGACGGTGAAGTCGGCTTGGAAACTCTGGTAGGAGAAACCAATATCAAATTGCATATCGCCCGGTTCGAGCAGGACCGCGCTCTGGCGCAAGAACTGCAATTGATTGGTGGGGGGCGGCGGCTCTTCGCCGAGTTGCTGGGCACCTTCGAGTGAACCCGAGCCGGGAGCCGCGCTCCCCAAGCTGTTTTGAGTTGTGCCGGGCAAGCCAGGGGGCGACGGCACAATCTCGCTGATCGCGTCCTCGCCGGTGGTTTCGACAGGAATCGGAATCACAATCTCGCCCGACTCGCCGGTCGGAGTCGGAATATCTTCGCCCTGCATTAGGATCAACGGGCTCTGAGGCGAAAAATCAGACCACAGTTCTCCACCAGGATCATAGAAATCACCAGAGGTAGGCACCTGGCGCGCCCGTTGGCTTCTCACCGGCGCGTTCTGCCAGTAGAGCGGTCCCGTGAGATCAATCCCCTGGCCCAATTGATTTTTGGTGGGAACGTAACTTTGGTCGGTGCTGCGCGTGTAGCGCTGCACCTCGGAGAGCTCTTGCGGATTCTGCATCCAGAACGGGGCAAAAAAGCCGTAGCGGTCGATGGTTTTCTCGGCCCTGGCGGCGTGTGACCGGCGACTGGGAGCGGGAACTTGCCAACCCACTGGGGCAACAGTCTCGGGAACTCTAGGTTCGGCAGTTGTGGTTTGATTCTGAGTTGATTGGGGGGCGGGCTGGGGTTGTGGCTCGCTGGTCGCCTGCTGATTGGTCCAAAACAGAGGCCCCAGCAGTCCTGACTTTTGTTGCTGAGCGACGACCGGCAGGGAACTCGAAGCGGAGATCAACACGCAGGCCACCAGCCAAGGCAACCTGGAGAGGCTTCCCGGCACACCAGCAGCAATCCCTTGGCCTTGCTCGCGCAGAATTCTCATAATGGTGGCTTTCGTAGTACGGATCACTCCGGTCGATCTCGGCGGGAGCAAGACTTGAGCGAGTTGGTCACCCCGAGTCTTGCCGCTTTCTCGTGCGGATTATTTGAGTCGCAAGGACAGCACCGATTCGCCACTCCTACTAATCATACGAGTCGTGGCGGATATTCGGCCTATACGGGCATTTAGCATGATCGGCCCCTCGCTGAATAAACTTCACCGAGTCGCCCGTGCAGGGAGCGAGGAAGCGTGTTCGTGGTCCTGTCGCACCAGTTAGGCAAACTTTGCTAACCGCTAGCTCGATTTTCTTGTGGGTCTTACCAATCAAATTGAGTTTAGCGGTTGTACCGATCGTTCCTAGGAATCCCAAAAAGGTGTGAATTCTGTTCTGTGAGGGTCGATCATGGCCTAGGGATCATGGCGATGGCTCTCATTAATGGGGTGCTATCAGTTATGCCCAAGGCAAGCATCTTACCGGCGTCGTGGGGCTCTCCGAACATTTTGGTTCGGTTCTCCACGGGCTGTACACTCTGACTCAGAACACAAAGGCTTGATCATGAGGACCCGCATTTTTCACTGGGAAACACTGGGCTTGGCCCGAGGTGTGGTTAGCCTCGTGGTGAGTGTCGTGTTGTCACACCCCCTGGCCGCTGCTGCTGTCGCGGGAGCGGAGCCCGGCAACGAACTCGTGCCCCTGCCACCGGTTGAGGTGGCGACGGCTGACCAGGGCGAGGCCGCCAAGGTTTCGCAACAGGCACCGGCGGCTCGTAAGCTGTCTCCGCTGCGCCAAACCATGGGAAAAATGGGCATGGGGAAACTGGTCGATTTACGACTGGCCTCCGATGTCCAATCCGCTCGGGAAACGACCGGGTTTTCGGTGGAGTCCTCGGATTACCTGATGGAGCAACCCACCAATCCCGCCCAAGAAACGGCGAGCCTGAGCTCATTTCACGACGGCAGCACCACAAGCTGCGATGTGGGCATGAGTTGTGACCCTGGGTACGGTTGTGACCCTGGCTGCGATCCTGGCTGCGACCCCGGTTGTGGGGTGGGTGGGGATTGCAGTCAATCCGCGCTCGGCTGTCACGGGGGCATGTGCTGTGACGGGAATTGTTGCGAGGGTGGGGCCTGTTGCCATGGCGCATGCTGCGCGGCTTGTTGCCGTCCGCCCTGTTTTTGGTTGGCTGGCGTGGAGGCGACTTTCCTAGGTACGGACCTCGACTCTGGGTTTGTGAGCTATCGCTTGCAGGACGGGTTTGCCGCCCCGCCACTAGACGCCTCGTTTGGCAGCCTCGAAGAAGCCGCCATCGACGACTTTTATATTGCACCCCGGCTGTGGTTGGGCGCGCAATGCGGTTGCTGGGGCCTCGTGGGACGCTATTGGCACATGCAGGCTGCCGAAGCGGTCTTTGATCCTTTCACCTTTACTCCGCCTGGGCCAACTCCCGACTTTGGCTACTTTATCCACAATCGCTTTGAAGCGTACACGGTGGACGTGGAATTGACACGGAGCTTCTGTCACTGCGATACGAAGAATACACTTTCGTTCGGTGCTCGTTATGCCTCGATCTTGAACGATATCGGTCTGAGCATGGACGGCCAAGTGAACAATGGTGTTGGAGGCTTGGGAGTAATCAGCGGCAATGCCCGCTCGAATACCTCCGCCCATGGCACGGGCATCACGGGTGCTTGGCAGGGCCGACGACCGTTCTTCTGCCATTCGTGCCTACATTTGTTCTACGGCGTGAGAGGCTCGGTCGTCTGGGGCCCCGTGACGAACAGCGTGGAAACAGACACGATCGAGGTCACCGCGGGCGCGACGGCAGGATCGTACAATGGCGCGGTCACGCGGGTGGACGATTCGTTATTTATTCTCGAAAGCCAGCTCGGTTTGCAAGTTGATTATCGCGTCTTCTGCTTCCCGGGGGATGCGTTCTTCCGCGTGGCGGGAGAATATCAATACTGGGCGGCGGACGGCGGTTCGACCGTGGCCACCTCCTTCGCTGGCTTTGGCAATCCCGCGGCACCACCGTTTTCCCAGGGACAAGCCTTTGCCGAGTCTGACGGCATCGACGTGAACCTGATCGGTCTGTCGATTGCCACGGGATTCATGTGGTAATTGCTGGTAAACTCTCCTCCTTATCAGCAACAAGGCCCTGACCTTCGGTTGAAGGTCAGGGCCCATTTTTTTGCGCTCACACCTCAGAGGAATGAGCTATTTTTCATCGTGCTGGCAATCCAGGATTTCAAGTCTTTTCGACTAGAAGGATGTCGCCGAAGAGAAACCACCAGCATAGACTCGCAAGGATTTGGTCGTGGTGATCGAATTGGTCACGCCACCGATCGTAATGACTTCGCTGTGAGTCTTGGTGATGCCAGCTTCAGAGAAGTTGGTACCCGAGGCCATGTACTTCCCCTTGGCGAAGTAGACATTGACGGAACCGGCCGCGGCGCCGCCATGATAACCCTTCTCGCCGACCAAGGCAAAAGAGCCACCTGCCGCGATGGAAATCGAATTGTGGCTGGGAACATAACCCATGCCGCGCACGGTGGCGGCTTCACTATCCGAGACAACGGTTGCGCCGCTCAAACCCATCGCGCCGAGGGTCTTGGCGGGAATCATGCCTTCGGCTGCATGCGACTGACCAACAGCGGTCAACAAGACCAGGGACAAACCAAGCAGAACATTCTTACTCATAGCTGAAATCTCCAAAAGAACGTGAAGAGGGGACGACACTTTTTGCCAGCGAAAAAAACTTTTCGCTTCGACATGTCGTGAGGCGGATCAAGCACTCACAATTTCCACGCTAATCAGGGCCCGTAGACCATCAATCTGAAAGAATTCCGTCGCGGAAAAGATTTCCAAACTTTCCGCTGAGCTAAGCGGTCGTACCGATTGTACGGACGTCCCACGTCTTTTCCGGCGATTTCGTGACGGGAAACGAGCCGTCTCGCCTGCGGTGATTGGTGCAAGGTGGCTGTGGGAACTCGTGGGGACGCAAGGTCTCGCCGACGGCTCTTCATTCAGCCCCCGGCAGTTGGCCAAGGCTCCCCCTGAAAAGGGGAATTCTGGCCCCTGAGTTGGTCAAAATGTGTATTTTTGCCAGATTTCTGTTGACTCTTGTGGCCCCTGTTGCTTGAGTAGAGATATGCGGTTTATGTGGGTTGCGAGGCTTTTTCCGCCTCCCCTCGAGCACTGCGTCTTTCAACTAGGAGCAATTACATGAGCAAAGTTCTGTCAGCACTCGCCGTGGCGATTCTGCTGGTGAGTTCGTCAGCGGTTCAAGCTGCCGACGGAACCATCAGCCAAGCCACTCTGTCGGCCATGGGTCTCAATGGGGCCACGATCGTCTCGGATAGCGAAGCGCTCGCCGTCCGTGGGCATGGCTATGCCCCCAGTAAATCGATCGCCATCGCCGCGGGCGGTTCGTTCGCGGGCGTCGGCGTTCCTGGTGGCGGTGCCGCCTCGGTGAATGTATATTTCGCGGCCGGCAAGCATTTCGCTGGCGGCGTGAACTATTCCGAGGCTGGCAAGACGGTTACCAAAACGAAGACTACCGTCGTCTTTGGGATTCCCGTGTCATCGGTGACCAAAACTAAGTCGGTCCAAGTGTATGCCGGTGGTTTTTCGGCAGCCGCGGCCTTCTAAATGGTTTGACTGCATTTCGGTGAAAGAACAGGGACTAGTCAGCCGGAGGGCTGGCTAGTTCTTTTTTTGCGCTGGGTTTACAACCAAACGTGCCCCGACCAGGATGGACCCCGCCAAGATGGCGGGGCTATCTATGGAGGACTTCTTCGGTGACGTCGGCGACGAAGTCTTCGACGAGGTCCGCCTGGTGCGGCATTTCCGCGCCGACGTTTACGCCGACGCCGGGTTCCTTGAAGAACCAGTAGAGCATGTCGCGCGTGGCGCTGAGGTATGTGGGATAGAGCGGCAGGGGGTTGGTCGCCTGCTCGGCGGCGTATTTGCGGGTGAGCTCTTCGAGTTGGTCGTGCGACACGCGCGGATGGCGATGGTGCGGGCCGTGGACGAAAATGTCGAAGTTGAGGAACGTGGCGAACTTGGTGATGGGGTTGTCGGCGATCACCGTGCGAGTGCCGCGCAGGGGGTCGTAGCTTTTCATGCCCAGGTGTTCGGTGAGCTTGCGACCATTCTGATAGAGACCGGCGAGCATGTACGGTAGCACCCAGACCAGAGCGAACGTGTCCCAAGCGCGGTAGTAGACGACCAGGCTGAGGATCGCTCCCCAGAAGCAGGCCATGCCAAAATATTCCCAGCGGATCGCGCGGCGCTGTTCCGCTTTCAAGGGCGAGTTGGGATGGAAATAGATGCGGCCATAGACAATGGGGGCGGTGAGCACGCCGAGGAACAAATCGCACCAAACGAAAATCTTACGGAACCAACGGGGGGCCTGCGGATCGGAATAGGGCCAGAGTTCCCAATCGTTGGGCTTGTTGAGATACGCATGATGGCGGATGTGGGTTTCGCGGTAGGAGGTGTAGGGAACGAACATGAGCCAGCCCAGCACACGGCCGAGGGCGACGCTCAATCGCTGCGAGCTAAAAAGCGTTTGATGGGCCGTCTCGTGGAAGCAACTTGTCCAGCAGAACATGAAGTAGCTGGTCGTGAGCATCCAAAACAGGCGGACGGCCCAATGGTCGGTCGGCCAAGGATAGGCGACCATCACCATCGAGAAAATCTGCGCGGGGAAAAACAGAAAGCGGAGTGCCGTGTGGCGATTGGCGAGGGCTTCTTTTTCAGCGGCGGAGAATTGGGTGAGACTCATGGCGGCACCATCAACAGGGGTGAGGATGGGAAAAATGCCCTTGTAGCAAACGCGAACATCGCGGCAAATGGCGTTCCGTATGTTATCGCCTGGAAAACTGCTGTTGAATCGACTGCAAAATCTCCAATTAGATTCTTACAGGATCAGATTGCGTATCGGTCATCACGTTGCGGCGGACGTGGTTGAGCGGCTCGGAGGGGGCGGTCGGTAGGAAGCCGACCATGTCGCAGAAATGGCGTTCGACTCGGTCGATGAAGTCGGTCGGGTTTTCCTCGAAGGCAAAATGCTGGGCCTTGGGCACGACATCTTTTTCGCAGTTCGGCAACAGCTCGATCAGCTTGAGGCACATCGGCAGGAACGGCGAAAACTCGCCGTGCAGACAGACACAGGGGGTCATAATGTCGGCGATAGTGTCTTCGGTAAGCCCGGCAGTCGCGGCCACATCCGCGCCGCAGGTCGTGCCTGCCAATCGCACAAGCCGATTGAGCGTGGCTTCGCCGGCGCGTTCGATGAACATTTTTTTCTTGCGGGGCGAAAGATTGGCGGCTTGCTGGAGCATGTCGTGGAGATTCCACAGATTGCCAGCGATAGCCATGCCGGCGGTGGCGGCGTTTTTCTTGTACGCACGGAAGCCGAGCCAGCGTTTCGGGTTTGCTTGCAAATGGTGCAGCGCGGGAAGGAACGGGTCGGAAAGAACAACGCCGGCAAAACGCTCGGGATAATCTTGCGCGGCATGGAGGGCCACTGCCGCACCAAAGCTGTGGCCCATCACGAGCGCGGGCTTAAGGCCAAGTTCTGCATGCAAGGCCGCGAAGTCGGCGGCCATGTCACGGGTGGTGTAGTGGTCGTGGGGCGTGTCGCTGTAGCCGTGGCCGCGCATGTCGTAGGCGGTCACGCGGAATTGCTTGGCCAGCTTGGTCATCAGGCCGCTGAGCATCCAGACGGCGAGATTGCCCGTGACACCGTGGATGAGCACGGCATCGGGCGCGCCGACCGGCCCGGCCTGCTGGTAATGGAATTTCAGGTTGCCGAGTTGAGCGTGGGGCATGGGGAAATTGCAAATTTGAAATTGATAATTGCAAATCTCAATCTTTAGAGAACACTTGCGTCGGCTTCGAGTTGGAGGCGGATGAAGTTAGCGAATTGGCCGATGGACACGTCGCGTTGATCGAGTCGGCCCAATTCGGCCATGAAATCGGCGAAGGGAAATTGCCGCGCGTAATGGCGTTCGACCAATTCGTTGAGCATCACCAAGTCGATGGATTCGATGGCGAGGTCGGCGAACAGTTGAGAATTCTCGGAGACCGTCGTACTGGCTGCGTAGCCCTTGAGGTCGCGGATGATGCCGATCACTACGTCGACGATGCTCCGTTGCCTGGCGGCACGACCGTTGAGCAGCGGTTCGATAGTGAGCGGGCTTTTCATGAGGGGCGCAACTGTGACAGGCTGCGTTGGAATCGGGCTTTCCGTCCTCGAGTTTTCGGTCCATTGACCGACGATTTCGAGTTCGCCATTGAGGTACAAATCCTTGCACCCGCGGCGCTGGAGCTTGCCGCTGCTCGTGCGGGGAATTTCGCTGCCTTTCACAAGCACGATGGCGTGGGGGCCGAGTTCATGCTCTTGCGCGAGCACGGCCCGCACGGCGGAGAACAATTCTTGCTGGTTAAGCTTCTGTGCCCGCATGACGCCGCAAACGACCACCACGCGCTCTTCGCCATCGACATCGACGCCAAACGAGACAACGTGATCGCGGCGCAAGGCGGGGTGGCTGGCTTCGACGGTGCGCTCGATGTCTTGCGGATAATGGTTGCGGCCACGAACGATGATGAGGTCTTTGATCCGACCGGTGACAAACAGTTCGCCGTTGTCGAGGAAGCCCATGTCGCCGGTGCGGAGGAACGTGCCCTGCTCGCCCGGCAACGTGGCTTGGAAGGTTTCGGCGGTGGCGGCGGGACTGTTCCAGTAGCCTTTGGCGACGCCGGGACCACGGACCCAGATTTCGCCGATTTGATCGGGGGCGCTGCGTTCGAGCGTCACGGGATCGACGATGGCAATCTCTTGACGTTCCACCGTGCCGCCGCAACCGACGATCGCGCGGCCCGCGCCGTCGGCAACGGCAACGACGTGATTTTCCGCGAGTTCATGCGGATCAAACGAGCGGATGATCGGGGTCGCCGCTTTCTCGCCGCCACTGACGATGAGCGTCGCTTCGGCGAGGCCATAGCAGGGATAAAACGTTTCGTAACGGAAGCCGGCAGGGGCAAAACGCTCGGCGAAACGCCGCATCGTGTCGGGCCGGACTGGCTCGGCACCGTTGCAGGCCAAGGTCCAGGAGCTGAGGTCGAGTTCAGCCAGTTCCTCGTCGGAAATTTTCTGCACGCAGAGATCGTAGGCAAAGCTGGGGCCGCTGGTGGCGTAGGCCTTGTACTTGGAAATCGCCTTGAGCCAACGGACGGGGCGTTTTACGAACGAGAGGGGCGACATCAGCACGGTGCGGCGGCCACTTTGCAGCACTTGGAGCACCAAACCGATGAGGCCCATGTCGTGGTACATGGGGAGCCAGGAGACGGCGACCCCGTGGGGTTCGTCGAACTTCTTGATGTGCTCGAAATTGAACATCAGGTTGGAGTGGGTGAGCATCACGCCGCGGGGCCGACCGGTGGAGCCGGAGGTGTATTGCAAGAGGGCCAAGGTCTGCGGGCCGATTTCGGGGCGGCGATATTCGGCCCCATCCTCGGCGGAAATTTCGTCGGTGATCACGACATGCCCGGCTTGCTCCAAGTAGGAACCGAAACGGTGAGCTTCGCTGGAACTGGTGAGCACGATGTCGGCTTGGGAGTCTTGCAGGATTGCTCGTAACCGCGCGCCTGTACGACGAATTCGCATGGGATCGGGGGGATAAACGGGCACCGCGACGATGCCCGCGTAGAAGCAACCTACGAGCGCGACGATGTATTCGAGGCTCGATTCGTACACAAGCGCTGCCCGATCACCCTGATGCGCGAGCCGCTGCAACCGTGCGGCGACGGCTTTGGCGCGCATTTCCAACTCGCGGAAGGTGATGTTGATTTCTTCGTCTTCCCCTTCGGGGAGGAAGGTGTAGGCCACGTCCGTGGGAATCGTGCGCGACAATCCCTCCAAGGCGTGAATCAAACTCGCGGGGCGCTTGGCCGGTGTTTTGTCAGCAAGCGGGCGGCGAGAGTTGTGAAGTTCTTGGTGCATGTCTCTCAATTAAGTTTTTAACTCAATTAACACGGGTTCAATAAACAACAACGAAGCCGGCCACCGCTATGATGGATTAACAGCCATCGCGTGGATATGTTGGGCAGACCATCGTACCCGTCTGCGCAAATTCACGTACCAAAATGTCTATGCAAATCGCGGACCTGACCGGCGTGGGAGGGTCGAGGCGAGAACCACATTCTACACATTTTTTCCATAAACTGAACCGCCCTAAATGGCTATTTTTTCGCTACTTTCATGAATCTGCAGAACGGCGGTAGTGATCGTAGGTTCCAGGAAATCTCTGCGGTCTGAATGCGTGTTGATTGCCGCGCTGGCATCAATCTGAGGACAGCGTTTCGCAGTTCCCGCAAATTAATTTTGAAGTGGGTTGAGCGGGACAATTGGGGGCAGAAGTGTCGTACCGGGACTTGACAGGATTGCTATTGAGTTCTCCACCGCTAACACGTTTTCCAGGCACTTTGTAGCTTTTAATCTCCGTGAGGGTGGTTCGGCACGCTGAATCACTTTTGGGGAATTGCAAATCCAATGCCGTAAACTGTTTTGATCTAATGATTTGTGGCACAAGCAGAGGATTGCAATTTCCTCCTGTGCATGCCTACCATACGTACCGTTTTGGCCTTCTCTGGCCCCGCCCGTGGTTCGCGCCGCCCGCCCGGTCATAGCCGTCAGAACCGATAGGTCTGTGGTCGGTGACTCTTGAGTGATCGGATTTCTACGACGTATTCGCTGCGCATCTTGAGGGGTTCAGCCGTCCGATAACACCTCGCGCAAGTCTCTTCCAACTTCTGAAAGGGTGAGTCAGATGGCAACTTCGCGAAAAAGGCAGGGGCGTCGTTGGGGATTCTCTCGGCGGGCCAAGGCTACTTCGGGCAGAGCGCCGAACATTTGCCAACTGGGCTTCGAGTCGCTGGAAGACCGTGCCATGCTGAGTGTGTCGCTGGCGCTCAACGGCCCGCAGTCGATTGTGCCGGGGGCGACGATTAATGTGAGTGCCGAGTTGGCGAACGACCAGTCGGAAATGTCCCTGGTCGTCAACCCAACGAATCCGCTGAACGTCGTCGGCTTCAGCCATCGCCTGCGCAATCCTATCACGATGGACGTTTACGCGAGCTTCGACGGTGGGCTGACATGGTCGACCAATGAAATCAACAATGCCGACGACGGCTTGGGCACGGTGGGCAATCGGTTCGATCCATCGCTGCAGTTCGACGCCAACGGCGTCTTGTACATCGCCTACGGCTATCGCGGGCAGGCGACCGCGCCGCTCAGAAATACTCTGTTGATCATCGCACGCAGCACGGATGGCGGACTGAACTTCGGCAACTACGTTACGGTGGATCAGCAGGCCGACATTCTGACGGCTAACCCGACCGACACCGACACACCGGGCTTGGACAAGTGGTACGTCGCCACCGGCCTCGACCCGGTGAGCGGCAACCAGGCCGTTTACCTGGCTTACGTGGCATTCGTCACTGAGGGGACGGGCATGAGTGCGGGCACCGATGCACACATCTCCGTGATCGGCTCGAACAACGGCGGCGTAAACTGGACGCCGCGGCTTGTCATCAACGAGAACTCCGCCGGCGCCAACTTCGATTCCGCGAGCTATGCTTCGCCAATCGTCGATAGCCTCGGGCGCTTGGCGGTGAGCTGGTGGGACAATGACAACGATTCAATCGTTCTCGATCGCGATACAGACGGCCTTTGGGGCGGCGGCGCGGCATTCGGTGCCGATATTACCGTTCGCACCGGCATCGACCTGGACAGGGCCACTGATCAGCCTCCGGCGCAACCCGAACGCGGCATCAACCCGGCCCCGATGCTCGAGGTTTGGCGGGCGGTGAACTGGCTCTACATCACGGTCGCCGAGAAGTACCAAGGTAGCAGCACCGACCTGGATATCTGGGTCGGCGTCAGCAGTGATTTCGGCGAAAACTGGACGTTCAACCGCATCGACGACAGTGGCGGAACGGAATTCAATCCGTGGTTGCAGGTGGACCAAACCACGGGCGCCGTCAATGTCCTTTACTACACCACCGAGGGCGACGTCGGCACGGGAAACGACGACGTGCGGCCCCGCCTGGCGATGAGCAATGACGGCGGCGCCACGTGGACGCGGACGTTCCTCAGCACGCAGCAATCCAACGAAGGTCCCGACGTCCCGATGAACGGCGACTACGATGGCGATTACCTCGAATACCATGGGCTCGCGGCACGTGACGGTACGGTGCATGGGCTCTGGCCCTCGCGGTATATGGGCGGCGGAACCGATCTGGACGCCTTCACGGCCAATGCGGCATTTGTGAGCAGCATCGGCGACAACCGGCTGTTTATTGGCGGCAGCGGCGGCAGCGACGACTCGTTTCTTATCCAGCAATCCCCGGCCAACCCGGCCTTTCTCGAGGTGTTCGTCGACGGCGTTCGAGAATTCACCGGCCTGAGCGCGACGCTCGACCACATCATCTTCAATCCGGGCGGCGGCATCAACACGTTCAACATCGGCTCGCTCACCGGAATCAGCTCGCTAACGATCAATGGCACGAGCAATGTTGACACCTACGATATCGTGTCGCTCGGTTTGAACGCGCCGCTGAGCATCGTGCTGGGCGGCGGCGACGACACAGTCACGCTCGGCTCCAGCCCATTCGCCAGCCAGTTGATTCAGTCCCCGGTTACCGTCTTCGGCGACGCCGGGAACGACACGCTTTTCCTGGGCTCCAATAATGGCGACTCCATCGACGCCAATATCACGTTTAACGGGGGAGCGTCCGTTGGCGGCGTGGGCGATCGCATCGTGTTCAACGACTTTGCTCCCAGCTACAACATCAGTTACGACATTGCCCCGACATTCGTCACGCGTGACGGCTTCAATCTGCCGCACACGGTCAGTTACTCAAGCACCGAAGGCATCGTCGTCAACGCAGGCAGCGGCGCCGACACGGTAACTGTGCTCAATGCCATCGCGCCGCTGGTCACTGCCAACGGAAACGACGGCAACGACAACTTCATCGTGGGCGGCGGGAACATGACCGGGTTCGTTCCGCAGATATTCAACGGCGGCCTCGGTACCGATCAGATCACCTTCGACGATCACCTCGACCCTACCGCCAGGTTCTGGGACATCCGCCCCAACGAAGTGATCTTCGGCGGTCTCATCTCGCTTTTCACGAACAGCTTTGAATCAGTCGGCGTGCTGGCGGGAACCGGTGCCGACGAGATTACCTTTGCCGGCGAATTTGGGCAGAACCTGAACATTGACGGCGGCGGCGGCTTCGACCGGTTCCTTTGGAACGAAGCCAAGAACTTCTACCCCCTGAGCGGCACGTACTCCGTCAACCTCAACGGCGGTGACGGTATCAATCGCCTCGAGATGACCCAGGCAGCCCAGGGCGCGTTAACATTCAACGTCACCGCCACCCGCATCCAAGCGGTGGGCGATCCGTTCGACATCTTCACCGGCAAGCCGGACATCAACTACGGCAATTTCATCGCCGTCTTGGTCACCGCCGGCCCGCAGGCCGACCGGTTCAACGTGTATCAGACCGATGGGTCGAGCAACTACACGTTCAACGGCGGCGATGGCGCGGACTATTTCTACATGCAGACCGATCCCGCGACGCGCAACAACGTCACCCTCAACGGGCAGCCCGGCAATGATACGCTGGCCATCGACGACGGCGTCTTCGCGAATGAAAACGTCCCGTACACCTTCAGCGCCGCATCCGGCATCCTTCCAGATCGCGTTGTGCGAGACACCGGACCGCTCGCCATCACGACCTACGGCTACACCAGCATGACGTCGCTGATCGTCAGCGGCACAACCGGAAGCGACACGTTCAACGTCGATCAAGCCAAAGCCGGCACGAGCTTTTCGCTCTTTGGCGGGGAAGGCAACGACATCCTCAACTTCGGCGGCGGCAACCTGCCCGCAAACATCACCAACATCTCCGCCTTCGCGTTCAACGGCCAGAATGGCTTCGATCGGTTCAACCTCAACAACACCGTCGACTTTTCGGAGTGGCAATACATTCGTGACGCTGGAACCATCCGCGCCGACCGCCTCGCGCCGTTCTTCGGCTATCTCGTCATACTCGCCGAAACGAGCGTTGAAGAAATGACCATTAATGCCAGTTCGGGGGTGGATAGGTTTTACGTCCGGGCCATTGCCGCTGGCACGTCGACCATCCTTAACGCGGGCGGCGGAGTTGACGGATTATTCCTGGCTGACTCGACGCAAAATCTCGCTGGAATCCAAGGCCTGGTGAGGTACAACGCCGGCGCTCAAGGTGGAAACATGCTGGTGACCGACAATGCCGACACGACCGGCGATACGGGTCATCTCACTGATACCACGCTCGGCGCAATTCCCGGCGACACTCTCTTCGGGCCCGGCGGGTCGCTGGAGTTCCACGACTTGGTGGGGAACCCCGGCGAATTCCCCGGCATCATGCTCAACCTTAGCAGCGGCGCTGATACCATTTATGCGCAGCCCCTGGCGAGCGCGACAGTCACGATTAACGCGGGCAATCCCACCACTGCCCCCGGCGACAGGCTCAATCTTGACTTGTCGACGGCACAAAACTACGCCATCAATGGTACGTCGGCCAGCGGCAACGTCACGAGCACCAACCTCAAAACACTCAGCTACACCGGCTTCGAGACTGGCCCGGTTACTGTCTCGGGCGACTTTGACGGTGACGGTGTCGTCAACGGTAGGGACTTCCTCGCCTGGCAACGCGGCTTTGGTATGCCCGCTCCGAATGCGGCCAACGGCGACGCTGATGATGATCAGGATGTCGATGGCAATGATCTGATCGTCTGGCAGAACCAGTATGGAAATGTCGAACAACTGCCACCCATCAACGCTCTGTCGGCAACGCAACTCACCACGGAGCATGAGATATTGCCTAGTGATTCTCGATTCTCTCCATTTTGGTTAGCTCCACCAAATTCTCGTGAATCGGTTAGCGATCTGGCAGTGGTAATCGTCGATGAATCCACCGAAGAGATCGACCACGCCTTTGAGGAGTGGGGTGCCTTGCCACGGGGCACAATCCGCGAATTTGGTGAAATTGCCGTACGACGCGGAGTACCAGCGCGCGTGGCGATGATCGTCGAGTTTGTGAGCGAAATCTGATGCAGCCGGCTGACGCTAACTGATCGCCTGATTTTGCCCGGCTTGCGAGTCTGGGGAGCAGCCCTATACTGGGATTTTCGGGCGGGTTGCGGTGACTTGTCCGTTCTGAAACCAGCCCTGCTCGCGCAATGACTGCGTTCGTAAAGTCTGCACTATAAAGGAATGCCGCGTGGAAAATCCGCCACCCTCTTTTTTGGCCCGCCACGATTTTCTGATCCGGCGGTTGCACTCGCTGTCTGGCCTCATCCCGGTGGGTGGCTACATGGTGATCCATCTGTTGGTGAATGCCAGCGTGCTGGAGAGCCCCAACACGTTTCAAAAAAACGTCTACCAAATCCACAGCCTGGGGGCGCTCTTGCCCCTGGTGGAGTGGACTTTTATTTTCATCCCGATTTTGTTCCACGCGATTATTGGCGTGGCGATCGTCGCCGGGGGCATGCCTAATACCGGAAACTACCCCTACTCGGCCAATCGGCGGTATACGTGGCAACGCATCACCGGCATGATCGCGTTCGTGTTCATCGCGGTTCATGTGTTTCACATGCACGGCTGGTTCCACAACAGCTTCTGGGTGGACCGGATCGTGCATCCGCTAGGGGGCGGGCAGTTTCGCGCGTACAGCGCCGTCTCCTCGGCGGGGGAAGCGCTGCAGAACGGGGTCTGGGTGACGGTTTATCTCATTGGCATCTTGGCCTGCGTGTACCATTTGGCCAACGGCATTTGGACGATGGGCATCACATGGGGCGTGTGGATCAGCGAAGCCGCCCAACGACGGGCGCTGAGGATTTGTACGGTGTTTGGCGTGCTGCTAGCGATTGTGGGCGTGAGTGCCTTGTTCGGCATGCGGCAATACGGCACGGGGGAAAAGCTAATCGAAGCCCGTGAAGTGGAAGACACCATGTACGAACATAAAGTCGAGGCGGGCGAGTTGGAGCCGAACGAGCATAAACGGGCCCTCGAAGAAGAAAAATCGAGTGAAGAAGTCGCGAAAGCGGCGGTTAAGAAATAAGAATTTTCACGCAGAGGCGCGGAGGAAATACAAAGAACACTAATAACCACTGATCTTCGCTAATCTTATTATTAGTGTTCATTAGTGAGGATTAGTGTTCTCAATTCTTCCTCAGCGCCTCTGCGTGAGACACATTTGCATTTAAGGTATTCTGATGGCAAAACAGCGCGTTGTCGTGATTGGGGGTGGTCTCGGGGGTCTGGCGGCCACGATGAAGTTGGCCGAGTTGGGGATCGCCGTCGATTGCCTGAGCCTCACGCCCGTCAAGCGGTCGCACAGCGTCTGCGCGCAGGGGGGGATTAACTCGGTCAACGAAATGACCCGGCAGCAGGGGGATAATGAGTCGCTGCACTTCGACGACACGGTCTACGGCGGCGATTTCTTGCAGCATCAGCCCCCCGTCAAAGAAATGACCCTGTGGGCACCCAAGATCATCGACTTGATGGATCGCATTGGGGTGCCGTTCAATCGCACGCCGGAAGGTTTCCGCGATCAACGTCGGTTTGGCGGCACACTGTTCAAACGAACGGCCTTTGCCGGCGCAACCACGGGGCAGCAATTGCTGTACGCCCTCGATGAACAAGTGCGGCGGTGGAACGCAGCCGGAGCCGTTGAGATGTATGAGGGTTGGGATTTTCTCGGCCCCGTGATCGACGACGATGGGCGTTGCCGAGGAGCGATTGCGCAAAATGTGGTGTCGATGGAAATTCGCGCGTTTCCGGCCGATGCGGTGATTTTGGCGACGGGGGGTTGCGGCTTGATTTATGGTCGCAGCACGATGTCGATGGCCTGCACGGGAAGTGCCGTGAGCCGGGCCGTGCAAGCGGGTGCCAAGTACGCCAACGGCGAATTTATCCAGGTACATCCTACGGCGATTCCGGGGGCCGACAAGTTGCGGCTGATGAGCGAATCGGCTCGCGGCGAGGGGGGCCGCGTGTGGGTGCCGCGCAAGCCGCAAGACCCGCGCGATCCCAAATCGATTCCCGAGGCCGAGCGTTTTTATTTTCTCGAAGAGCGTTATCCAAAATACGGCAACCTCGTGCCGCGCGACATTGCCACACGCGAGATTTTCGACGTCTGCGTGAACGATGGTTTGAGCGTCGACTCGGATCAGCAAGCCGTCTATCTCGATCTGACGCATATTCCACGCGCCGAACTGGATCGCAAGCTGGGGGGCATCCTGCACATTTACGAGAAGTTCCAAGGGGTTGATCCGCGTGAAGTGCCGATGAAAATTTTCCCCGCCGTGCATTACTCGATGGGGGGCCTGTGGGCCGACTACGAACGCACGGCCGAGGGCGGGTTGAAACCTGGTTCGCCGCGGACCCACCAGACGCATGTCCCCGGCATGTACGCCCTCGGCGAATGCGATTACCAATATCATGGCGGGAATCGGCTGGGGGCCAACTCCCTGTTGTCCTGTATTTTCACGGGGCTATTTGTCGCGCCGTGCATCGAGAACATGTTCAAGTCGCTCAAGGGTTCGGCGAGCGACGAAAAGTTTGCGAGCCTACTGCGAGGCCAACGAGCCGTGAAGCAAGTCGAGCATGATACGCTGCTCAAGCGGACCGGAGGGCGCGAGAATCCCTATGTGATACACCAAGAACTGGGCGACGTGATGACCAAGGCCGCCACGGTGGTGCGTCGCAACGAACAGCTTGCCGCCGCCATCGAGACTGTCAATGAACTCGCCGAGCGGATCGAAAATTGCTCGCTCTCCGACACGGGCAACTGGACCAACCAGAATGTGTTGTTCACCAAGTCGGTGCGGGACATGTTCCCCATCGCCAAGGCGATTCTCAAGGGTGCGCTGGCCCGGGATGAATGTCGCGGTGCCCACTACAAGCCCGCGTTCGACATGCCGGGGATCGATGCGACCGACCCCGGCGAGAAGCGCCGACAAGCCGAGGCGTGGTGCGACAAGTTTGAGGAAAAGAACCGCAAGTGGCTCAAGACCACGGTGGCCACGTTCGATAACCAGGGCGAACCGACGCTCAGTTTTGAAGACGTCGACACCTCGCTGATTCCGCCTCGGCCACGGCTTTACGGTTTGGTGGGAGCCGAGATGATCGAGGAAGTGTGGAAGGAGCGCCAAGCGAAGCGCACCGCACAGGGCGACGGAGCGAATGGCGCTGCGGCACCGGTCAAGGGGGGGGCGGGGGTGGGGTGAGAATTTTGGCCAAGTGGGTGCGTTGTGGTATAGTTATATAAGTTGTTTCATCACCTCAATTGCGAGGGGAATTCCGTGGCGACACCGCTTGAAGATTCATTCCACAGTGAGTTCTCGCAACTCACGCCGGCTCAGCAGTTCAAAACGCTGGAATTCTTGCGCACCCTCAATGGGACGCCTCGTGGTACTCCAGGATCGGAACTCATGGAGTTTGTCGGCACAATTCCTCATGAGGATCTGGAATTGATGAAGCAAGCCATTGAAGAAGATTGCGGGCAGGTCGATCCTCATGGCTGGTAAGTTTTTGCTCGACACAAATATCGTCATAGCTCATCTGGATCAAGAAAAGCTTGTCAACGAATTCATCAACGGTATTCCCGAAGTCTTCCTCCCAGTCATTGTCGTCGGAGAGATGTACTACGGGGCAATTAAATCTGGGCGTGCTGCAAGCAATATCAGTCGACTTGAAAACTTCATCCTCAAGGTCACGATTCTTTTCTGCGACACGAGTACGGCAAGGGTTTATGGTCAGATCAAAAATGAGTTGCGGCTTTTAGGAAAACCCATTCCCGACAACGATCTCTGGATCGCCGCGACAGCTCGGCAGCATGGCTTAACTCTGGCCAGCCGTGACGGTCATTTTTCGGCTGTTCCCAACCTGCAAGTTGAGAATTGGTAGGTGCAGGTACTCTCCCGGATCGTCGACCACTGCTGCGCAGCGGTGCCCGCGATCCGGCTGGGCTTACTTCAGCAGACTCACACAGGCCAAGGTTTTGCCCGCGCGGATGTAGAGTTTGTCGCCGACCACCGCGGGTTGGGCGTAGACGGCGGCCTTGCCAGCGCCGAAGGAATTGAAGCGCGACACCACTTGAAACTTGTCCGCGGTCGCGTCGATCAAGAGCACTTCTCCGCCGCGACCCACGATCAAAAGCCGATCTTCCGAGGCGATGATGGGTGCGTAATCTCCAAAGGCGGGATCCTCGCCGATCCAAATCTCCTGGAGGCCTTGCGAGACATCCAAGCAATAGAGTTTCTTCGACACGCAAAACAAGCGCTGGCCCACGACGACAGGCGTACTCATGTCGGGGGCCAACGGTTCGTAGGTTGCGACGGGGGGCTCGATGATCGTCCCCTCCGTGGAAAAATCATGCAAGCGCGTGCCGTTGTTTTCGCTGGTGAGCACCACTTGCTCGTTAACCACGACGGGCGAGGGGACATTGAAATCGCCGTCGAGGGGAGGGGTGAGGGTCCACAATCGCTTGCCGGTCGTGGGGTCGAAACCACCCAGCGATTGGCGGTCGAAGGCCACGATCTGGGGCACGCCGTGCAAAGTGGCCAAGAGGGGCGAAGCATACGCGAATTCTCCGCCCGGGGCTTGCCAAACGACATTTCCCGACTTGGCATCGAGCGCCACCAACGCAGCCGCTTCGCTGCCTGGGTTCACAATCAGTTTGCCTTCAACCAACAACGGCGAACTGCAAGTCCCCCAAATCAATTCCCCGTCCGCGCCGAACTCGCGCAAGATGTTTTTACGCCAAACGATGAGACCCGTTTGCCGATCAACGCAGTGCAAATCTCCAAAGGCCCCGAAGAGATAAACGCGGTCAGCCGTGATGAGCGGCGTGGCGCGGGGAGAATTGTCGTAGTCGAGTCGACCGGGCGCGGGATAACGGACCGCCCATTGGGGTGCGCCCGTTTGAGCGTCGAAGGAGTGGAACTCATCAAGCAGGTTGGAGAAATCGCGGTCACCGACGATGACCGAGTCGTCGGTAGCCGCGAGTCCTCCCAAACCTTCATGGGTGAGTTGCCGCTGCCAGAGGACTTGCGGCTTGGCGGGCAGCTCGTGAGGGAGCCAAGCACAATGCCCGTCGCGACGGGCCCCCCGCCAGCCTGGCCAGGTTTTTAAGTCCGCGTTGGTTTGCTCAGCCTCGGGGCTAGCCGGCTCGTCGGTTTGTTTCGTTGCGGGCGCGTAGTGCTTGAGATACTCGGGCGAGAGCGGCACGAAGCCGAGCAAACTTTCCAAGGCAATCAGCATTTCCGCGGTATGCGAGGTGTCGAGCAGCGCGTCCGAGAGAATTTCCCGCTGATCCTGGGGAAGACTCTCGGACAGAAACAGCGTAATGAAAGGGACCGGCGCGGTCGTGGCCACCACGCGCAAGTCCCCTTTCTTCACCGTGCCGCAACCTTCCAGCAGGGGCGCGGCATAGCTGGAGATCACCGCCGCGGCGCGCACGTCTTCGCCCAATTCCAGGATCAAAGTCGCGCCATCGCTACAGGCCGCGCTCGTTTCCGACTCCTTGATCGCGGGCACGGTCACTCCCGCCCCAGTCAACAGGTTCCGCGCGGCGGAAAATTTCTCCACGCAATCCGGCGCGCCGTAAATCACGCGATAGCCACCCAAGTCGGCGACGTCCTGGGCGGGATCGTTCGTGGGAACGACAATCAAACCCGTTTGCGTCGTCTTGCCGTCTTTGCCGGTGAGCTGCGCGATCGGCGTGAACGCGAGTTTTTGTTTGTTCGCATCGGCGCGCACCACCGAATCTTTGCCCACCACGATATCAACACGCGAACAGTCGGGATCCTGCAGGGCTTTTTCCAACGATTCGGCAAAGGTGACGGTCACCTCGCGGCCAAGTTTTGCCGCCAGGGCCGCCGCGAATTTGTCATATTGGCGCTGGGCATAACCCTCGACGCAAGGGCACGAGAGCGGTGCCGCGAGCGGGTCCATCACCACCAACGACAACGGTTCTTCCGCCGCTACAGTCCTCGCGGGCTGCGTAACGCCACTGGCTAACAATGCCGTCAATACGGTCCCGAGGAAGGCAGTCGGGAAACTGAAATAAGATGATCGCATAGTCGGTTCCCAGTTACGATTGGATATGAAGGCTAGCCGAGGAGGTTGCATCAGTCTCGGTGAAGCCCTCCCCTAACCCCTCCCAGGAGTACCTAGGAGGGGGATTGTCGGACTGCTTACAAGCCAAGCACACCCTTGAGAGCATCGAAGATCGAGCCACCTGATTCGCTCTCGCTGTAGGACACGGTTTCGCCGGGCTTGAGCCGATCCATCACCAAGATTTCGTTGCGCGTGATGTCGAGCATGAAGATATTCTTGCCCTCCTTATCGACTGAGATCGCCACCTTCTTACAACCGGGTACAAGATCAACCTTGCCAATCAGGGCGATCAACTCGCCGTCGGGTGTAAATTGCTTGATCCGCCCGGTATCATCCTCGGCCGTGTACACCGAGCCATCGGATCCGAAGGCCACGTTCATGGGGTTGCAGCAACTCCCAAAGCCATGCAATCCCTCACGAGCTTGCTTGCCCCAGGAAATGATTTCCTTGCCCGTGGTGTCAAAGCGGGCCACCCGATGCCGCGAGTTTTCGGCCACGAAGAGACCGTTCTTGCAACACTGCACGTCCATTTGCCCGCAGCACCCCCTCAAGCCAGTGATGATCACCTCCCCACCGGCAAACTCGGTATCCATTTTCCAAACATCGTAGCCATAACCTTCCATGGAACCCGTGGCAATAAACACCTCGCCGTCGGCTTCGCTGATCGAGGCAATTCTTGATTTGTACGCGATGCTGTCGGCGACTTTTTCGTCGAGTTCCTCTTCCGTGAGCTCCTCGGTGCCATACTGCTCGCTCATTTCTTCGTACTGCTTGATGACTTGCTCGAACATCGCGATCTGTTGCTTGTCCTCGTCGGTGCGCTCTTCCTCGGGCTTCTCTTGGAGGGGAGTGAGCATGTCTTGGTAGGTCTTGATTTGACCAGTGAACTGTTCGCGCATCTGTTTGGTTTGTTCGATGATATCTTCGCGAATCTTTTCGGGGTTGGCCGTGATAGCTGCCACGTGGGGCGCTGCTTGCCGCAGGAGGACTTCGCCGGACGGCGAAAGCTTCAAAAGCTGGCCCGCGCCGGCGACGTAGATGTTGCCGTCGGAGCCGACGTTAATCGCCTCGGGCTTATGATCGAGTTCCCAACTCGTGACGAATTCGCCCGTCGGGGTGAACTCGCGAATCTCGCCTGTCTCCGAACCGCAGGCGGCCAGGACGTTCCCCGTGGGGGAGAGGCAAAAACAATTGAGCGAAGTTTCCGCGAGGTCGTCGGTGTTGATTTTGATCGTGTGGACTTGCTTATGCGTCGGTCGGCCCAGCGACTTCTCGGGTGGGTCGTTTGCGGAGGTCTCGCTGGGAGGGGTCTCGTTCTCGGGCTCTTCTGCCGGTGTATCCGCCGATTCGCTTGCAGCGGTCGTTAATTCCACGGCAACAATTGCGGGTGACTCGGCAGGGGCTTCTGCTGCCCGACAGGCTGTCGTCAACACGACTGAGAAGCACATGGCCGTTGCTAAGCGCAGAAGCTGGCTGGACCAATGAAGAGATCGCATACAAACCCTCTTTTCTGTTTCGGAGTCGCGATGGGTTTTGAATAACTCGTTCAGATAGTGTTAGAGTCGGTGCTCGTTGAGAATTCCCGCAAAACTCCCCCTTTTGTTGAGACCATGATGAAGTGTTGTGAGACAATTCGTTCTGGATCGGCCATCCTTGGACTGATTAGAGCACACGCGGACAAGAAAATGCAAATTCTTACCTATTTCGCCAAGTCGGCCTCGGTGGACTGGTCAATGCAAGCCAAATCTTTATCATACAATTTCCCTGTTTTTTACCATTCTGCTCATCGGAATCTGCTGCAATGAGTGCTCATAACGGCCACGCCGCTCGACCATCGTCGTTTGAAGTTCGTGTCATGCGCCAGGACGCTCCTGGTGAGCCCAGCTACTGGGAGCGGCATCGCGTCACCTACGAGCCGAACCTCAATGTGATCAGCGTACTGCAAAAGATTGCGACGCTCGCCACCACATCCGAGGGGAAGAGTACCACGCCCGTGGCGTGGGATTGCAACTGCCTCGAAGAAGTCTGTGGTTCCTGCACGATGGTCATCAACGGCCGGGTGCGGCAATCGTGTTCGGCGCTTGTGGATCGGCTGCTCGACGAAAACCCCACGGGGTTTGAGTTACGACCAATGAGCAAGTTCCCCGTGATGCGGGATTTGGTCGTGGATCGTGGCCGGATGTTCCGCACGCTCGAGCGCGTGAAGGCGTGGATTCCGGTCGATGGTTATGGCGATCGTGGCGCGGGGCCACGCGAAGCGCAAGCAAGCCAGGAAATGCGTTACCCGGTGTCGGAGTGCATGACGTGTGGTTGCTGCCTGGAAGCCTGCCCACAGTATGGCAAGGTGGAAGTAACCAAACACTTCGATGAAACCGACGAAGAATTTGAAGCTCGCAAGAATGAGGCGTACGACGAAGCGTTCGTCGGCGCGAACGCGATTGCGCAAGCGATGCTGTTCAACGCGCACCCCACGGGGGAAATGAACGCCAACGAGCGGCTCGATGCCCTGAAAGCCCCCGGCGGGTTGCAGGTTTGCGGCAACGCCCAAAACTGCGTGGCGGTTTGCCCGAAGAGTATCCCCTTAACGCGCGAGATTGCCCGCGCGGGGCGGCAGCTGACTTGGTATATGTTTAAGCGGTGGTTTGATCGGTAAATGCCGCTAAGCCGCAAGCGACTATAGACGCCCTGCTTGTCGGACTTGAGTGGAGGCCGCCGCAGAGGCTAGGAACTCTTTCGCCACTTCGGGGCGCAGACGGCTGTAGTAGTTCAGCCGATTGAGCCACTGGGTGACTTCTTGCTGCGAGGGTTGGCGGTTGGTCACGAGCAAAAACATGCGACGGATATACTCGGTGTCGTCGGCGTTCGATTGGTAATAAAACTCGGGCGTACTCAAGATTTGCAACTGGGCGTCGGCCAATGTGCCGCCACGGTCGAGATGGGCCTGCCAGACATAAAGTTCCTGGGCTCGTGGTTCACGACCCAAGTATTGCCGGAACCACTGCGAGATTTGAGCAAGTTGCTCCTGGCGATTGGGGGCCGTGGTGCCGGCGGGGAGGCTGGTCGTCGATTCCACCAGGAGTTGCAAATTGCTCGTGGGCCGATTGCCGAGCACGGGGACCGGGGTTCTCAGGCTGTAAATCTCGCGGCCTTGCGAGGTGATGCTGGCATACAGCACATAGTTGCGGCGATTGTCGACTTGCGTCGGATCGTAATCGAGCGAGAACTGAATCGGCACGGCGCGAATGCCCGTCACGGTTTGGCGAGCGATGGTGATGGGGCGAATGTCGCTGCGCACATTTTCACGTAGCTCGACCGTGGCAATGGCATCGCGGGGCAGGGCGGAACGGTCGCGGTAGGTGATCGTGCCGGTGATCGCCTCGCTGCGGCCATCGAGTTGCACGGGCAAATTCATCAAGCGGCCATTGCGATTGTCTTGCACCAAGACGCGCACCCAACCGTTGGTATCGGCTTGGCGTTCCATTTCCTGGCCAATGTCGAAGACCACGCCGTTCACGTAGCCGACTTGGTATCCGTGGACCGAAATAATGCGGTCGTTGACTTCCAGCCCGGCGCGTTCGGCGGCGGACCCACGCACGATTTCCTTCACCACCACGCCGGTTTCGGTGTCTTCGGGATAGATGCCCAATCGCCAGCGCTGGGGTGTTTGACTGGCGGGAGTCTGCGAAAAATTAGGATCCAGCGGCGTGGAAAAACGCGGATCGAAGGTGGGTTGCGCCGGATCGCTCCACGCGGGTTGCGCGGAAGTGCGGTTGCGATCAGAGCTAGAATCGGGGAGCGCCGTGCCGTAGCCGTAGGCTGGGTCGTTGAGCGTGGCGTTGGCCCAATTGGGCGCGGCGCTGGTTTGGCTCGACGCGCGGCTAGCATCGACCGCGCTCGCCATTTGCGCGACCAAACAACAGAGAGCGAAGCCACTGGCCAAACCGACGAGTTGTGAACGCTTCATGGAGAGTTTCTCGAATGAGGTTTGAAAGTTTTCCCCGGATCGCGTTGCGATCCGGCTGGGGTTAGCGCGAGAG
>JAWXAV010000171.1:0-7684 GCA_034439695.1 Bythopirellula sp.
GCCATCGCGAAGCCCTCCTTGGCAAGAAACGAGTGTTTCCACACAGCATCGCTCAAGTACGATTTAACTCAAATACCAGTTTTGGGACAAAGCCTAGTTATTCACAAAAGTATTAGATGCGAATTGGAACTCACACGCCTCCGAGACGAATGTCATGATTCCATGCTTTATTATTTGTCGTAATCGCACAGCTTTAAGATTCATCTCAAACTTACTGGTCATGACTCAGCTTCTGCTGACGGTCTCTGCAAATCTTCTTGCCGACGAGGAAAAGGTCGGAAATCGCCGCGATGGCCGCGTGGTGACACCCGTCAATCAAGTACTCACGCCGCTGGGTCAACAGATTGATCTGCCAGGTTTACGACCGCAGGCGTTGGCGCTGTCGCCCGATGGTCGGCTACTGCTGACGTCGGGTAAAACCAACGAGCTGATTGTGATTGACCCAGCAACAGCGGAAATCAAACAGCGCGTGCCGCTGCCTGCTGAAAGCTCCGACACCCCCGTCGAACCGCCCGTGTCCGAGCAGGTTTTACAGCCTGACGAGGAAGGTCAATTGAGTTACACGGGCCTGATTTTCTCGCCTGCTGGCGCTGAAATCTACATGAGCAATGTTAATGGATCGATCAAAGTCTTCGGTGTATCGGCAGATGGGACCGTCACTCCTCGAACTTCTTGGGAACTGCCACCGGCCAATGCTCTGCGCAGAGAAGCCGAGATTCCTAGTGGCTTAGCAACATCGGCGGACGGAAAAAAACTTTACGTTTGTGGAAATTTGTCGAATCAACTATTGGAACTTGATGTCAAAACTGGCGAAGCACTGCGAGCATTTGAAGTTGGCGTGGCCCCTTACGATGTCGTGCTGGTTGGTCGCAAGGCATATGTGAGCAATTGGGGGGGGCGACGACCGGGCAAGAATGATCTTACTGGGCCAGCGGGACGGGGAACCACTGTGCGCGTTGACCCCGTGAAACATATTGCCAGCGAAGGTTCCGTGAGCGTCGTCGATTTGCAAACCGGAAAGACCAAAGTGGAGATTCTGACGGGTTTACATGCCAGCGGGTTGGTGAAAACCCCGAATGATTCGTTTGTTGTCTGCTGCAATGCCGCCGCCGACAATCTGAGTGTGATCGATACCAAGCTCGACCAAGTAGTTGCAACCATCTGGACGAAAAAGAATGCGTCGGAATTGTTAGGGGCCGCGCCGAATGCGGCGGCGTTTGATGCCATGGGGCGCCGCTTGTACGTGGCCAACGGTTCGCAGAACGCGATTGCGCTGATCGATTTTGATTTGGCGGAACCAACCGATTCGAGTTTGCTCGGAATGATACCGGTCGGGTGGTATCCGGGTGCCGTACTGCTGGATGGCTTCCGCGAGCAAGTCATCTGCGCGAACATCAAGGGCCTGGCGAAGGAGCCCCAGATTGACGAAGAAACCGGCGCTGCGGGCTTCAACTCGCATCACTATTTTGGTTCGATCTCATTGATTCCCATTCCCGAGGACAAAGAGCTGCCGCAGTTGGCGGAAAAAGTGGCCAGTAACATGCGGGCACCGAGGATCGCCTCGGCCTTGTTGCCTCCCCGAGCGGACCAACCGCCACGAGCGATTCCCGAACGCATTGGCGAGCCGAGTTTGATTAAGCACGTCGTCTACATCATTAAAGAAAATCGTACTTACGATCAGGTTTTTGGGGCCTGCGGCCGCGGTAATGGCGATCCTTCTCTCTGCATTTTTGGCCGGAAATTTACGCCGAACCACCACAAGATTGCGGATGAATTCGTGCTCCTGGACAACACCTACTGCTGCGGAATTTTGAGCGCCGACGGTCATCAGTGGAGTACGACGGCCTATTCCACCGATTACATGGAAAAAAGTTTTGCAGGGTTTCCTCGCAGTTATCCCGACGGCATGGGGATCGATGAAGACGATGCCTTGGCTTATGCACCGACGGGGTTTATTTGGGACAACGCCATCAAGCACAAGAAAACTTTGCGCAACTACGGAGAATTTATGGGGCCTTCCGTAACCTGGAAGGATCAAGCGCGGAAAGGCGAGCCCCAGTTTCTCGACTGTTACCGGGCTTGGAAAAATAAAACCGATGAGGTCGTGTTTGCGAGCTGGCCGAGCGTTGAAAGCATGCGGACTTTTTCGCCGACCGATTATGTCGGTTGGGAAATGTCGGTTCCGGACCAATTTCGAGCGGACTATATTCTGAGAGAACTCGCGGAATTTGAGAAGGACGGCAGATTCCCGCAGTTGGTTATCATTTGCTTGCCCAACGATCACACTAGCGGCACGGACCCCGACTGCCCGACCCCCGCAGCCTGCATGGCCGACAACGACCTCGCGTTTGGCAGACTCATCGAAGGGCTCAGCCACTCACGATTCTGGCCGGAGATGGCGATCTTCGCCATTGAGGACGATCCCCAAGCCGGCTGGGACCACGTGAGCGGTTATCGGACAATCTCATTCTGCGCGAGTCCCTATGCCAAGCGCAAAGCGATTGTGAGCGAACAATACAACACGACCAGCATCATCAGGACGATTGAACAGATTTTGGGGTTACCTCCGATGAATCAGTTCGACGCCAGTGCGATGCCGATGTTTCAGTGTTTTGTTGACAAACCCGACTTGACCCCCTTCGATGCCGTTCCCGTGCTGGTCGCACTCGATGAGATGAACCCCACACCTCAGGCCATCGTCGATCCTGTTCTACGACAAGATGCGCAGGTGTCCGATACGCTCAATTTTCGAGAAGTTGACCGAGCCCCCGAAGACGTGCTGAATCGTATCTTGTGGCGTGCAATGCGTGGCAGTCGTGATCCTTATCCCGAATGGGCCATTACGAGCAACCTCTTGGATGACGATGATTGATCGGTTTTGGCGATTCGCTGATAGGATTGTCTGCCTCAGGTGACTTGCGCGTTAGGAGACTGCGCACGCTTGCTGACAAAGTAAATGCCGCTTCCCAGGGTGAGGAGCGCTCCTATGATTGAGACAATGTAGCCATAGCCTTCTAAAAATCCGGCACGCGTTGTCGCTTCAGAACCCAAGTCTTTGTAGAGTTGCACGGCGATGCTGCCCGTGTAACCCATTGTGTCGGCCAAGTAGATCGCGAAGACGGCTGTGCCGGCGAAGCGAGTGGAAGCGATCAGGCGATCAAAAAGCACCGAGTTGTAGGGCACGTAGGCGAGGTAAGTTCCTAGACCCGTGAGAGCCATCCAGGTCACGCCTCCAATCGCCTTGGCTTGGCAGAGTAGCGTGGCTAGCCCGATCAGAATCATGCCGCTGCCGATCATTGCCAGTACGGCGAGCAGACCGAGGTGATTATCTTTGATAAAAAACAAAAGAGCCATGGCGAACATCACGCCGAACGCCACTCCAAGTTCCATATTCGTGACCAGGTCTTTATGTTTCTCGTAGGTGTAGCCTAGTTCGCCGAGAATATCGACCATGTAGTTATCACGATAGTCGCGAAAAGCGGTGAGCAAAACGTAGCTGACAATCAACATGGCCATGCCTGGCAGAAATCGCAAAAGGAATTCCCAGCGCTGGCTGCCGTCCATCGTCTGGCGTGCGGTGCGCGCGAGGATATCTTCTGCCGAAGGTTCTGGCAGATGGTCGAGAAACCAGACAGCGAGCAGAAACGGCAAGAGGAACAAGAGGCCCGTGGCAGCGGGCATCCAAAACTCGGAGACAGCCGAGAAAGGGTTGGGCAGAGAGATTCCAAAAATCCTGAGCGAATCACCCGCCAGCAGCGCACGGCCGACATCTTTCACCACTCCGCTGGAAACAATGAAGGAACAACTCAACCCCGCGAGCAAAATCTCGGACGCGCGTCGTCCTTCCAGGTAACGGACGACCAATCCCCACACCATACCTAGTGGCAATCCATTGAAAAAAATCGCGATGATTTTAAGGTTCTGGGGCAGGACCGCGAACAGTACCAGCGCCAATTCCGCGCAGAGAATCAGTCCGCCGAGCAGTATGGGACGTTGGCCGCGCTTCGCTTCCGAACAAAACTTAATGCCCAGCGCCTTCGAGCAGGCATAGCCGAGAATCTGGCCGACGACCAAGGCCGTTTTGAGTTCGATCTGCGTTGAGAAAAAATAGTAGTTAATGTACTGCGCGGCGGAAAATGGCTTCCGAAAGGCATACATGCAGAAATACGTCATAAAGGCAAAGAACACGGCGTAGCTGTTCAAGAACCATTGCGGAGTGTCCGAGAGAAAGTTTCTCAGCTTGCCGTCAGGGTTTGTCATCGATCACTTTCTCAAAAGGACGATTCTGAAAAGTTTCGTGGTCAAGCCAGCAGATATTTATGGGAACCATGAGGGAAGTGGCCGCGCACGCTACCCTCGTTGCGTGAAGCCACGATGAAGAATTGACAATTTTGACCCTTTCTTTAGGAAAACCTCGATCTCGCCTGCTAGTTCCGCCACTGACCACCAGGAACGCTCGCAAAACCCACGTTCTCTGTACGCATTGTGTCCTAGTTCTCTTCATCTGCATCTAACAACGGCTTGTAAACTCAAGTGTTGATCGGCGTTGGATACATTGCGGCGGAACTTCTAGCTCCCGGCACAATGCTCCATGTCAAGCGGCATTATTTCCCAAAAAGTGCCGCTCATGGCTATCATCGATGTAAACCTAACTTGTGATGATCAAACTATGAATGACGTGTTTAAGGTCCATTTTCTTATACTATTGTGGGCCATTTTTGTCAGTGCTGCAATAAACTCGGCATCCGCTGATAAACGTGTGTTGATGATCGGCATCGACGGTGCCGGGGGAAGTTATACCCAAAATGCCAACACGCCGAATCTCGACGCCCTAATAGCCGCAGGTGCGGGTCGCTATGATTTTTTGAACGAAGGGGCCCTAGTTGCGAATCCGCCTGAATCCTACGGAGCCAGTGGCGTGAACTGGTCGACTATCTTAACGGGAGCTTCTGCCGCCAGCCATCAAGTTCCAGACAATGGGTTTGGAGGAAACAATCTGACAAATGTTCCTTCGTTTTTTCATTACTTAGAGCAGTCCTATCCGTCATTGTTCACGGCTTCAATCGTCAATTGGACTCCGATTAATACTTTTATCGTTGACAATCAAGACGTTGATCTCGAAGTCGGAGATTTGACAGATGCCGGTGTCAAAAACGAGGCCGTCAGCCTACTCACAACCGGTGATCCTGATGCGATTTTCCTGCACTTTGATCAGGTTGATGGCGCTGGTCACAGTTTCTCTTGGGGGAGTTCGCAATACATTGCGGCGATTCAGACCGTCGATGGCTTGATTGGTGAGATCATGTCGGCTCTCAATGCTCGTCCCGGCGTCATCAGCGGCAACGAAGATTGGCTCGTGTTGGTCAGTGCTGATCACGGTGGGGCTGCAGGTTCCTTCAGTCATTTTGCGAGCCAAGGGACCAGTAATTGGCATGTCCCTTTTATTGTCAGTGGTCCGAGCGTGCCCGATGGCCTCAGTCTGCCGCAGGGAACGCTCCGCGATCTAGCGACGACCGCCCTGTGGCATTTAGGCGTGGACCCCTTTGGCACGACGGTCGAGGGAAAAGTTGTAGGAATTCCGTTTGGATCCCCAAATGCAATCGTTGGAGATGTCAATCAAGACGGCATCGTGTTTGGCAACGGCACGGGTCCGGCTGCTGCCGATGATGTTACCGCATTCGTGAATGGGTGGATGACGCGGAATCACCCCTCCGTTTATCAGTCGTATACCAAAGGCGACCTGAATCTCGATCGCGTCACGGACCTCAGGGATTGGATCATCCTCAATCAACTCGATCCTGCGATGGGCCAAGCGGTATTCGCGGCCTTCAACCGGGTTCCCGAAGCCAACACGCTGAGTTTAGGGATGGTGGCGCTGTTCGGCGGCTTCTTGCGAAGAACAAGACTCCACTCCGCTGCTCGATAAATTGGCCTCAGAATCATTACACAGAAGACACACCATGAAGTTACTTGTTGCACTCGCAGCCCTCATGATTTCGTTGACGACAATCTCCGAGGCATGGTCCGCTTTGACGGACAATTTGGTAGCACTTTATGAGTTCGAGAATAACTTTCTCGATACATCGGCCTCGCTATTTGGCAATCATGGCACTCCCGTGAATAGCCCTAGTTTTGCAGCGGGGAAAATTGGGCAGGCCATGTCCCTGACCGGTACTCGTGACTACATGACGCTGAATCCAGCAACGCTTACCGATCTCAATTTCGGCGATACCACCATGGGCACCACAACTGATTTCAGCGTGTCGATGTGGATCCGCCAGGACAACAATGTCAGCGACCCCGCCGTGTTTAGCAACAAGGATTGGAACAACGGCAACAACACTGGCATCAATTGGGCTCCCAAGGGTAACGGCATCTTCGACCTGAACACCAAAGGGAGCACAGGCGTGCGGCGCGACTTGGATACAGCCGCAAACAGTGCCTCGCTGGGTGTCGGCATTTGGAGTCTGGTGACCATGACTGTTGACCGCGATGCGCAAACGAAACTCTACATCAATGGCGTGAATACGGGCACCATTCCAGTTACTTCTATTGGCAGTTTCAATGCGGGCCTGCCGTGGAATGTCGGTCAGGATGGTACCGGCAACTACTCGGTGGAATTCACGGGGGCCGTTGATGAATTGGCGATCTGGAGGCGAGCCCTAACGCCAACCGAAGCGAGCCAACTGTGGAACAGCGGAGCCGGCATCGCGCTTGGTGACCAGATAGTGGAAAGCACATTGAAGTTGGTGATTGATCGCCAGACCGGGGCCATGCAAATCGAAAACAACACTGGTCAGCCGCAGGATTTGATCGGCTATCAAATCACGTCACAGGCAGGTACCTTTAATCAGGCAGGCTGGACACCGATTACAGGTCGATTGGATGCGTTTGGCGATGGTTCAATCGATATTGATGATCCTTGGATCGTAGCGACGTCAGCGAGTTCTGTTTCTGATTTGAGTGAACTGTCGCTGGGAACTGGCACGATTCCCGACGGCGTGACCGTCGAACTCGGTAACGGCAACTGGGCCAAATATTACCAGGAAGCCGGCGACGTACTCTTCGAATATGCGGAACCAGGCAATCAGCTTCTCACGCAAGGTAAGATTGAATTCACATCCGGGGCCGGGGCTTACAGTTTTGTCGACTTGAACTTTGATGGCACGCTCAACAGTCAAGACTGGACGAAACTCCAATCAGGTTTCGGTTTATCACTGTCGGGTCTTTCGCAAGCACAACGCTATCGGTTGTCGGATCTGAACAACGACGGTAAACATTCGCTCGACGATATCCTTGAGTTTCGCCTAGCGTATGATGCCGCGAATTCGCCAGGGGCATTCGAGGCGATGCTCCGTGGTGTTCCCGAGCCTACGACCGCAAGTCTCGCGGTCGTGGCAATCTCTCTGGCTCTTATGATTCGACGCGGCAGAATACTGCTTGTCTTACTTACGATTTCACTTGTGTCATTGAATGAACAATCAGCAAACGCGGCCAATCTTTTTTCGCAGAATTTTAACAGCTTGCCGTTGGGACCAAAAGTTGACGAAACCCTCGCTGGCACGAATGTTTGGACCGACGTGCCACCAGCCGGCTGGTCAATCGATAACTCTGGCGTTCCCAACGGTGGCGTCACCGAATGGTCGGGCTGGGCGTTTACCGACCGAAACTGGTGGACGAGCGC
>JAWXAV010000172.1:0-30185 GCA_034439695.1 Bythopirellula sp.
GATTAGGCGATTGAGCGCGAGAAATCTAGCAGGAACTTGTCGGAGAGAGGCAAGATTTAGAGACGGAAAAAGTTTTGCAAGTCCTGCCGAGGAAACAGACAGTAGGCATACTCGCGTGAGTTGCGCAACAGTTCCGCGCTGGCTGCCAGCTTAGCCGCCACAATTTGCCGTTCGAGCAGTTGCTGGCGATTGTTAAGAAAAGGTTGCAACTCCTCGTTGATAGCGACAATGGTTTGATGGCGTGCAGCGGCATTCGCGAGAGTTTTTTTGATATGAATCCAATCACGTTTTTTGGCGATTGCTGCTTCGACACGGGACACTTCCGCGGCGGGAATCTGCATCGCGTCGACGAAACACTCCGGATGGAAGCGGTGGCCACGCAACTCCTGCCTTAAATCCCCCACGGAATCTCGCGTTATGTTGGGTGACGGAATTGGCAATCGCAACGTCCCCGAGATCGTTGCATAAGCCGGCAGCGCCAAGCCGAAGAACGAACCGCAGATTGCGTCGGTTACCTGATCGTATTTAGCCCCCCCAATCCCATGAATAAACACGTCAGCCAGCAGCAGCCGCGCGAACAAGGTGGTGGCCAACGCGCGCGTGCGGAGCTTAATGCCTTGAGATTCCAGCTCAGCAAGCTTTTCCAAGGCCAACGCAGCGTCCAAGGGGATCAAACAAGAGAGCTTGTTACGATCCGTGAATTCCAGCTCGCTGCCAACGCGCCGCAAGAAAACGCCTCGGCGAACGGGCTCGGTCGAGCTCCACAACCAGAACGGCGTTTCGATCCAATCCTCGTGTGCCACCAGATCAGGCACCGGCTGGGCGTGATTTTTTAAGCCGTGCGCCAGGCGATAATCGGCGAGCGCTGCGTTGTACGCTGCGCGGAACTCGTCGGCTCGCCCCCACAACTGTAAGGCAAACAACCGAAACCCCTCGCTGCGACAAACGTGCGATTGTGGCAGTTCGAGGCTCCGCGAACCCCACTCAAGTTCCAACTGATGCCGCGCCTGCGAAATCGCGTATCCCAGCTTTTCCGTTTTCTGTCCCTCGGCCAGCACCGTGGGCCACCACTCTTTCACAAGTGGTTGATTGATTAGCGATTCGAGATTATGAACCACCCGCGAGCCA
The DNA here is from genome assembly GCA_034439695.1 of Bythopirellula sp. Classification (GTDB taxonomy): domain Bacteria; phylum Planctomycetota; class Planctomycetia; order Pirellulales; family Lacipirellulaceae; genus Bythopirellula. The sequence continues at coordinate 1,129 of JAWXAV010000172.1, forward strand.
AACGATTTCCAGAGCTCTGGTTCCGCAATCAGGCGTTCCTCGAAAGGCAACTCGGTCATCGCTTGATCGAACGGGACTATTTCAGCTTGTAGCTCGCTTGCTGAACCCGTCGGCACACGCACCGCTGGTGAACGGCAGAGGTCGCTATCAATAATGAGATTGATCGCCGTGCCACCGCAGGTGGTCGCCAATCGCGCCGCCTCGAAATTCTTGAGCCACACGCCCGGATGAAACAACTCCGGTTGATGCCCCGTGAGAATGAGCGGCTGATCTGCACCGGGGGAATCGCCAAGGTCGGTGTATTGGCGAGTGTAGGCGAGGGCATCCGACAAGATTTCTTGCCGTGCAGACGCAGCAATCTCCGCCAACGAGCGGCCAAACCACTCAACATTGGCCAGCTCCGGTCGCTGCCGATTGCGAATCACCAGCGCCGGCAATTCCTCAATTGTGGGGACGCACAAGACTTCCCCGTCACCTTGAGGCGCGCGAAATCTCGGGTAATGGCCCGCCGGAATCATACACAAGGCTGACAGCAAAGCTCGGGCGCGGAAGTCCCCGTTGAAACGGGAGGCACGGGACCACACGCGGCCACCGCACGGTCGATGACTTCACGATAATATTTCAAACGGAGGTCGGCGGCATCCAGGGCCCCACCAAAGCTCCGCTTTTCATCGAGGTAAATCAGCGGCACGGAAACCTCAGCGATCCGCAGCGCATGCCAAGCCGCCTGCACCCACAACTCGAGCGGCATCGCGTAGCCAGTTTCGCTCAGCTTCAATTTGGCCAAGGCGGTTGTGCGGTACGCTTTGAAACCACAGAACGCATCAGTGAGATTCAATCCCAAGCGTTCATTAAGCTCGTTGGTGATCGTGCGATTGATCGACAACCGATCACTCGGCACTTGCTCGGTCGAGGCGGGCGCTTCCAAATAGCGGCTCCCCGAGGCAATATCAAAATGTCGGCAAGCCGCCGCGAGATCACAGATGCGCTGGGGTTCGTGCTGACCATCGCAATCAATGGTCACCACCAATTCGTAGTGATGCGCGAGGGCATAATCGAACGCCGTCTTCAGCGCCCCGCCGTAACCAAGATTCTTGTCGTGCAGCAGCACCTTAACGTCACTGCGCTGAGACAGCAACTCGCGCGTGCCGTCGGTCGAACCATCGTCCACAACCAGCACATCGGCTGCGTATTTCACGACTTCATCGAGCACTTCGGTGACGTGGCCAACTTCGTTGAATACGGGCAGGGCGGTGAGGAACCGACAGGGGCGATTGTCGCCTTGGCGACTGACTTGAGGAAGGCTCATGATGGGCGGGAAACTCCGTCGAGTTGTGGTTCGGTGCCGTTGGTATTGAACCAAATCGGAACCGACACTTGTTACGTCCGCTTGTCCTCGTTGGTTCGCCGAAGCAAGCCCTTCATTCTAAATGGCACCGTTGCCTGGTCAATCGACCGAAACCCTAGCCGCTGATTAACAAAATGCCAATAAGCAACTACTGGTGAAGGACTTACATCCTGCGAACCGGGTCATGCTCGCTGCGACTGGCCCAAACTTCCACGCCGGCGAGTAGGTCCGCCAAATAATCCGCCAGCGACAACAGCGCGAATCGTTCGCTGGCAAAATGTCCCGGTAATACCAAAGACACCTTGCGGGCAGCCGCCTCCAGGCAGGTGTGGTAGGTCGTCTCGCCAGTGATCAGGCAGTCGCAACCCCGCGCGATCGCCGTTTCCAAAAACGAACCGCCGCTGCCGCACACAATCGCCACCCGGCTCACCAACTGTTCATCACGTCCGACGACCTGCAGCCGCTGGATACCGAGAAAGTTTTTCACGCGTTCGACAACTTCCTTGAGGGTAATATCTTCCCCCAAAGTGCCAAAGCGTCCTACGCCCACGTCGGGGTCAACGCCTTCGTTAACAATCAGGGGAACAATCTCTTGCAAACCCAAACCTATCGCCAAATGCTGATTGATTCCCGCGCGTGCCGAATCAAAAGCCGTGTGGGGGCTGCAAACGGCAATGCGGGCCGTGATGAGCTCGAGCAACAAACGTCCCACGGTGCTGTCGGTCGTGATCGACTTAAGCGGATGGAACGGCAGGGGGTGATGCGTGACGATCAGATTCGCGCGGCCTGTAATCGCTTCGGCCACGGTCTCGGACGTGATCGTGAGGCAAGTCATCACGCGCTCCACAGGCCAAGTGCGATCCCCCACCAAAAGCCCGACGTTGTCCCACTCCTCCGCTAATTTTGCGGGAGCAAATTGTTCGAGACATTCCGCGACTGTGCCAACCGTAGCCATGAGAATCCTAGGGGTTTGGAAAAGGGAAACTATTCCCGCATGGTAGTTGTTCTGGGAATGAGCGACAAGCGGCCAACAGTCGGCTATTGCTCGACCGTAAAGCGGTAATTGAGGACGCGGCGTTGCCCCCCCTGCTCTTCCACCTTCAGATAAAGCTCTTCACCCAAAAGCTCCTCGCCATCGATATATTTATAGGTCTTCGTATCCCAACTATTGGTCAGTTGAAACACTTGCATCCGCTGCTGTCGACGCCCCGCGGAGGAAGCATTCAAGAGACACTTGAAGTCGACAGCCGTCGAACCGCGGTTGATCATCCGTTGCTCGACAACCAGCACGCCATCTTCTTGGAGACGGGTATTCACTTCCAATTCGATTTCTTTGTCGCCGACGTTCAAATCGCGGTAGATGCTAAACCGATAAGGCCTTTCCGCGACGACGTCAAAATCAATTCGAATCGGCGTACTGCCGCTGGTTGCGTCAAAAGGCAAAAAGATTTGGAACGGCCGTTTGGCCTTCTCACCAATGGCCAACTTGAAATCGATCTTGTCGGGCACGATTTGCCAGCCCTCGGGGCCAACGATTTTTACCGTGCCCCCAATACCCTGCTGGAAAGTGTTTTCGATCTCAATGCTATTGCCATGAGCCAACTCAAACACGCTGGGAATGTCGATCTTGGCAAGCTTCGCCCCCATCCCCATGCGCGCCACCGAGCCGTTCAATCCCACCACAAATTTGGGGAGCTCGGTCACTTCAATAATATGCCGATTATCTTTGACGGTGGGAGTGCTGGAACGCCCCCACACGTCGATCACGCTTAAACTATCAAGCTGGTAAACTGTCTCTTGACGTGGCTGCTGGTTCCACAAGACCATCACCACGGTTCCGTCAGGGGCTTGGAACAGACGGCTTTCGCTGCCCCCCGGCAAGGGAATGCTGCCGAGATATTCGGTGCCGCTCAACAGCGAGGCCGTGGTCCGCCAGGGGAGCAGCAGATCGCTCGGTGTTCCCACGTTGGTCATCAACCCCGCTTCATCGTCGAACGGCTTGGCGGCAAAAATCGCGCTCGCCCCGTTGATCTTCGCCGACAGCATTTGCTGCACGAGATCTTGAGTTCGCGTTTCCAGGCTGTAGTCATCTCGTTTTAAGGGCTGCACCAAAGTCCAGCGGACAACTCCCTCGCGCGTCGGCAAGCTCAAGTAATTGGCCAGTTCGTCACCCGTCAGCGGCGGGTCGGCCGACATTTGTTCAAAGTCCCAGGTGGCCCGAGATTGTGTCGGAGCGGCTTCAAGCCACGGCCAACCCAAACCAAAACTCACGTCCTGTCCAAAGCGGAAGAGCATTTCTCGTAACTTTTGAACTTCCTTTTCGCCGTTGGGAAAATGCGCGTAGCTGGTATCATCATCCGTCCCCAATTGCCACCACCGCACCCGCAAGGACAAGCGCGTGAGCACCTCGTCGAGCGAGGGCAGCCACACTGACGAATCGACGTTCGAGAGCAAGTCCGCAATGCTGGCATCGACGGGAACTTCCTTTCCAAAATCCAAGTCCCCGGGCGGATGATCCAACACGCCCACCACGTCAATATTCTTGGCGGCAAGCTGCTCGGTGAACATCACCAATTCCTCGCCCCGCTCAATTTCCGTAGCACCATACCACACGGGAAGCTTGACCCAGCTCACCCCAGTCCGTGGCAAGAGCATGTTAAGCTGCTCGAAATTCAGCGGTATCGCGTCGCCCGCAAGCGACCAGCCGAACTCACCGCGCTCGGCCGTCTTGATGTGGGGCACAACGGCAATGGAGATTTCTTGCTCGTCAAGTGGTGTTCCTTGCGCCGTGTGCATCGAAACCACCACCCGATAGAAACCGTAATCTTTAATCGGAGGTTGCCAATCGCTGCTGCCCGCGTAGCCTGCTGGCAGCGAGACGCTGCGATCGGCATTGATCATATCCGAGGCACTGCTGTTTGTTTCAGTAATCAATGTTCCTTGCATCTGCAAAGTATTGTCGTCAAGTTTCTTACTGCTAGCGTCAAAAAGTTGGAAACGGATATCGGGATCCTGTTCGCGGATACCTGAGAGATTGCAAGTCACCACGACCTTTTTGGCGTTGTCATACACGTTGAAGGAGCTATTCGTCGTGACGGTCATCCGCGGCATCCGGGCCAGCCAAATGTCGCTGATCGAGAACGTGCCTTTCAGATCGACGTGTTCCCCCTCTTCGACCACCAGGGTGATGACCGCCAATCGCACATCGGGATGAGTTATATCAATCGGGCCTATCTCAATTTGTTCCCAATCGCTCGTGTTCTGATACCAAGGACTCGTGGAAGATTCCACCACGTTGCGTTGCTCGTCGCAAAAGTCGATCCGCACCTGGGCTCGCGAGTTTTGCACTAGTTGACCGCGGAGTCGCACCTGGGCCACGTACTTGAACTTTTCGGAAATCGCCACCGCGGGGCTGTTCACGACCACGCCGCCGCCGTTGAGTTTCACGGTCAAACAACGGCCGGCAATCGCGGTCTCGTCGTCTTCCATGGCGACTTTCACATAATGGGGCCATTGAGGGCCCTGCTGCCGTTTCCACAGATCGGGCCAACTATCGAAATTAACGTCCCATTTCATGCCGAAATCGCAGTAGAATATCTGCACCGCGTCGACGTTCCGCTCTTCGGTCGTCGGCGCGGCTAAACCGCAGCATAACAAGAGGTAAGCGAAAACATTCAACATGGAAAGTCGATTCCACTGCCGCGGCACACGTGAGCTCAGGCGGGGAGGGGGCTCAAGGAAGGAATTCAGATCGTGACGGCTTTACGGATTGCAGCGCAGACACGCGCACTCGCGCAACCTTTCAAACAAGCATTGCACACAGCAAGTGCCATCGGGTGCGACGGCGTGCAATTTGATGCCCGAAACGAGGTCCGTCCGGCGGAGCTTTCGGAAACGGGGCTTCGTCAACTGCGCAAAATGCTGGATGATCTCAATTTGCGGGTCGGTTCGCTCTGCTTCCCCACGCGCCGGGGTTATGCCGACCCCACTGATCTCGACCGCCGCGTGGAGGCCACCATCACCGCCATGAAGCTCGCCTCGCAACTCAAGGCCCGGATCCTAGTGTGCGACATCGGACGCCTCCCCGGACTGGTCGCTTCAGCGACCAGTGACTCCGTGGCAAACCCCGAAACAGCCACCCTCACCGAAGTGCTGACAGCCCTAGGTGCCCACGGGATGCGACTCGGCGTGCAACTCGCCGCCCAAGCTCGGTTCGACAGTTTCGACCAAGTCACAGAGTTCATCGCCACTCTCCCCGAAGGCTCGCTCTCTTTGGACCTCCACCCGGCCAGTCTGCTCGCTCAGGGTCACTCGCCTCTGGAGTTTGTCTCGGCACTCGGCAACCACATCGCTCACGTCCACGCCGTCGACGCGGTCCGCGATTTTTCCAGTGGCCGCAACCTGGAAGTGGAACTCGGCCGCGGCTCGACGGACTTTCCCGCGCTGTTGGGCCAACTCGAAGAATTCGACTACCGCAGCTGGGTCACGATCGAACGCAATGGTTCCGAACAAGTCGTCGAGGACTGTGCCAACGCGGTGAAGTTCTTAAGAGCGATATAAAAATACCCAACCGGACCGCAAGACCGTTCGGGAGAAAGCCGCTAACAAGCTTAGTCGACAAAAAGAGCATCATGGCGTATTGTAATAATATATCGTTTTAGGGTTGCAGCGATGAAAAAGTCTGTGCTATGGGATCTCGAAGATGATCCGCAAGGCAATGTTCGTCATATACCAATTGATGAACACCTGACTAAAGAAGATGTGGAAAACGCTGTCGTGCATGCGATCTGGATTGGCAGCAGCCGTACGAGCGGTTTGCCAATATTGATGGGACCGGCCATGGATGGACGAATCCTTATCGTGGTCTTCGAGGAGGTCGACGAAGATGTGATTCGACCTGTCACCGCTTGGTTCAGCGAGGATTGAAAGATGGTTGATATCCAGCGTCTAGTTCGCGATCGGAATCTGACTCCCGAAGAGGCGGAACGCTATCGTGCCACGCGAGAACAGGCCGAGTCCGAGAAAGACCAGTTGATGGCCTATTTGAATACCTCACCCCCAGGTTTTCGCAGTTGGGAGGAATTGGCGGAGTTTCGCGCGTTGGTGAAATCTCTGCGATCAGCGCGGGAGACGAAGGGGCTATCGCGAGAGGACGTGGCGCGAATTGCCGGTCTCGAACCTCGATGGATCGCTGACTTGGAAGAAAAACGTGAGTTGAACGCCCCGGTTTGGGCGCTTTCCAACTATGCAACTGCGGTTGGTCAACAGTTAGTTATGGCGTTAGCGGATGCGAGAACTTGAGCTAGATGGTTCTTCAGGAATTTTCGTGGTGAGTTTGCTTGCGACGTGAATCGTCAGGACAGGTCAGTATCTCACATTGAAGTGGGTTAGCCGGCACCGTTCCTGTACCGTAAAAAAAGGTTTTCTCGAGTAACCCGGCAGCGGAACGATGCTGGCTAACGCCAAGTTTGGATAATTGATCGGCCCTGCTCAGATCGTTCTTTGTCATGACTTTCGGTCGTGAGCACGGCACCCGGCTAGTCTCCCCAAGGATCAATCAGTTTAATCCCCGCCTCGCCGAAGTGCCTCGTATTGCGAGTGGCCAAAGTACCATTGCGCGCTTTTACAATCCCCGCAATTTCGACATCACGAATCTCCACGGGGGAACCTGCCGCACGCAGCTTGGCTGAGATCATGGCCGCTTCTCTGGCGGCGACTGCGTCAAAATCTAGGATTCGTCCCTCAAAGTCTACCTCCATGGCCTGTTCAAATGCCACTTGCAGGGCTTCACGTCGCTTGCCCTTGGTCATGGAGTGTAGTCCATAGAGAATCTCAAAAAGATTGACACTCGTTGTCCAGATTGATTCGCTAGGCTGTTTGTTAAGCCAAGTGACGACCCGCCGCTCGGGTGTAGACTGCATGAGAGCGGAAATCACGTTCGTATCGAGCACAATCATGGCTCGAACCGCGGTGGTTCGATGTGCTGACCACGCAGTTCCGGAATCTCTCGAGCCAACCCTAGACCAGCAAATCGTTTAGCGAGCCTCGAACCTAATCGGGGCTTAGGTGCTGCTTCGCGCATCACGGTATGGCGAAGAATTTCGCGCACCAATTCTTCCATACTCTGGCCCTGGTCACGCGCTAAATCGCGCAGCTTATTCCGGACATCATCTTCCAAATTGCGTACGATGAATTGAGCCATGACAACTCCCGTGTATGATATCATGATATCATATTGATCGGTTTGCGTCCAGCCATGAGCACGCAGATTTCTCTCGTGATTCTTGAATGGCGGGACGCAATCCATCCGCGCAGGCCAAACGACCTACCCAACCGGCAAGAAAACCACCGCGTAGGCGGAAGGAGAGAAGGCCACTCTCCCAATACAGGGAAAAACAGAGCGGCAAGCGAGAAGATTACTTCTTGCGGTGCCGAATCTTGGCACGCATCCGACGCTTTTTGCGGCCTTGCTTACGCCGCCCTTTACCTGACTTCTTCGTTCCCACAGAGACTCCCGCTTCGATGAATTGTTAGTGACCGGCACCCTACTGCCGGGTGAACCGCGTATTTTAACCTGGACCAGTAAACCGAAGCAAGCGTGGCCTAGAACCGGTAAACCCTTACCGGGCAATTCCCTCGGGCCAAAGTTCCTCGGCGTTACTGACGAATATCTTCAAGTGGGCGATACAAGACTCGAACTTGTGACCCCTAGCTTGTCGAGCTAGTGCTCTAACCAACTGAGCTAATCGCCCTCAAAAATCACTGCTTAGCCGCTAATATCCCACAAACGTGCTTTTTCCTGGAAAGTTAAACAGCCGCCAACCGAATAGACATTCAGCTAGCAGCCTAGCGGCAGGGCAGACCCAGAAGTTTAGCATCCCAAACGGGCCCTTGGTAGGGTCTCCCACTCGGAAGGGGCCTTGCGGAACAGAGCCAATTTGGTTCTATTCACCCCTTGGTCGCTGCTTGAGGGAGGCTGAGCAGTCGACGGCACGGATGAAGCTCCCCGCGTGGGATTTAAGGTTTTTGAGAAAAATGCTTAAGGACAGGCAAGAAATTCTGGCAGTGGGCGAGTTGGCCCTCTTTCTGGCCACATGGTTTGCCACCGTGTGGGCCGCCGTCGATCATTTCCGCCAAAACGACCTGTCGGGTAACAATCTGGCGTCGTCCCAGCACATTGAGGGCGCGCTGGAAAAGTTTGACTGATCGTACCAACCGCATCAAGCTTCGATCTCTTCGTCGGGCTGCGGATCGTCGAAGTCGAACTCGGCTTCTTCCCCAAACGATTCTTCGGCAAGTACATCTTCGGGCAAAGAATCTTCCGGTTGTTCGCTCATATCGACCTGCGGAGCAGCGGCACCCAATTCATCCCGCTCATCGCTTTGCTGCCGTTTACGCAAGTAAAGCTTGATGGGCACTTCCTCGAAATGAAGCTGATCGCGCACGCATCCCAAAAGATAGCGCTGATAGTTGCGCTCAATCGCTTGGGGATCGCTGCAGAACAAGACGATGGTCGGTGGCTGAGCGCTCACCTGCGTGGCGTAGTAAATCTTCGGCCGACGATTCCCATGAATCGGCGGTGGCGTGCGCGAAACGGCCTCGCGCAAGAGGCGGTTGAGTTGCCCCGTGGAAATGCGCAGTCGCGATTGCTTGAACAGCATTTGCCCATGATTGAGCAGTGCTTTCACATTTTTCCCCGATTGGCCCGTAATAAAGGCAATCGGCGCGTAACGCATTGTGCGGAAAGAATCGTGCAAGTAACGGACCCACTTATCGGTGGTCATGGTCTTGGCCATGGTGTCCCACTTGTTCACCACCAAAATGCACGGCTTGTAGTTTTGGCTGATGTAGTCGCAAAGCTGCTTATCAACCTTGCTAATTCGCTGCGTGGCGTCGAGAAACAGAAATACTACATCCGCCCGGCGGATGCTCCGCTGTGCGCGGTGCGTGCCGTAGAAATCAATCGACGCTCCCCTACTCTGTGGTCGGCGGATGCCAGGGGTATCAATCGCGACAAACGATTTGCCGTCGAGTTCAAACCGTACGTCAACACTGTCGCGCGTCGTGCCAGGGATCTCGCTCACAATCATCCGCTTGGCTTCCGCGAGCGTGTTCACAAACGTGCTTTTGCCCACGTTGCGGCGACCGACAATGGCCACCTTCATTTCTGGTTCGGCTTCCGGCTGATCGCTGCCGTCTTCCACCGGCGCGGGTAACCGCTCGAGGATCAGATTCAACAGCACCGAGCGATTGCGGTTTTGCTGAGTACTCACCGGCGTCACTTGCCCACGCCCAAGCCGATAAAACTCGCCTGCTTGATCGTCGAACTTTTTGTCGTCGGCTTTGTTGGCCACGCAAATCACGGGAATCGACAGATGTCGCAAACGCCGTGCGACTTCTTCGTCAAGCGTCACCAAACCTTCGCGGGCGTCGACAACGAGCAGAATCACGTCGGCCGAGTCGATGGCCACTTGAATTTGCTCCTCGATATGCTCGCTGAGGCGATCCTCATCGATGATACCAATGCCACCGGTGTCGATGATTTCGAAGAACCGATCCTCGTATTCCATGAGGTAATTGACACGGTCGCGGGTCACGCCGGGACGATCTTCAACAATGGCGATGCGCAGGCCCGCGAGCCAATTTAACACGCTGCTTTTGCCCACATTGGGGCGGCCAACGATGACGACACGGGGAACTGCCATTTTGCCTACCTTAAGATGCCCTGCACTTTGCGAGTCTTTTATCATAGTCGAGCGCGGCCCGCGGAGCCACGCGCGAAATCTCTCGGCCCTTATCTTCCCCTCAGGAAAGCCATAAACTAGGGTTTGCTTCGTAGTGGTGGCTTCCAGCCGCCAAGCGAAATGTCCCACGATGACGCATGCCAAGGAATCGTCCCGATGCCCGAGCCACCGAATTCCCAGCTCGCTCGGCAAGCACTCCAACTGCTCGAAAGCCTCCAGGGAGCCGGAGTCCAGCAGCTTCCCAAGCCGGGTCCGTTGCGTCGCGCCGTTGAGAAACCTTCCGCTAAGCCGGAAATCGTGGCCCCAGAACCTGCTCCCGCAGCGTCTGTTGTTTCCCCTGCCATGGCCAAGCAACCTGCGTCGCAGGACGCCACTCTGTTTGAGCTTCCCGACGCCGTGCCGACTGAGGAAGTCTCAACCGCCGTCACGCTGGAAATCTTGCGCGACGAAGTCGCCGCCTGCACCAAATGCCATGAGCTGGCCACCACCCGCACGCAAACTGTGTTCGGCGTCGGCAATCCCCAAGCACGGTTGTGTTTTCTGGGCGAAGCCCCCGGGGCCGACGAAGATCGCCTCGGCGAGCCGTTTGTGGGCAAAGGGGGGCAGCTTCTCAACAAGATCATGGAAGCCTGCCGACTCAAGCGCGAGGATGTTTATATCCTCAACGTGATCAAATGCCGCCCGCCAGGGAATCGCAATCCCACGCCCCAAGAAGCGCAGAACTGCCGGCCCTATTTGCTCAGGCAGTTGGAGCTCATCCAGCCCGAGTTCATCTGCTGCCTAGGTGCCGTCGCCGCGCAGAATCTCTTGCAAACGACCGACGCCATCGGCAAGCTACGAGGCAAAGTCCACAAATATCAGGGGATCAACGTGGTCTGCACTTACCACCCCGCCTATCTGCTGCGAAACCCAGCCGCCAAAAAATTTACCTGGGACGACATGAAGCTGCTCATGCGCGAGATGGGCACTCCGGTGGATTGAGCGAGTCGTCAACCGACTCGGACAATCGCTTTGGGTTCAAGGTTTGCTAAGACCCTCATCAACTCTGGTAGCAGAGGCCGAATGTCATCCAGCTTGTTCGTTTTGGACTTAAGGATGACAACCGCGACGGGCAGCGTGGCAAGGTGCTGCTCTTACTCGACTCCGGAGTCCTTGGTGATCATCGCGTCGAATCCTTGTTCGCCTGCTTTCTGCAGGAGCTCGCCATTCTCGATGCTAGACCACCCCAGGTAGGCGACGGTGAAGACTTCGTATCCGGGCAGGAAATGACGCAGATCGTGCGGGATGTTCTCGTCGAGCAGAAGTTTCATCGTCCGGCTAAGGCTCGGCTTTCCTGATCGGTTCGGAGCTTCGCAGTCTCAAGCAGTGCCGTGACCTGCTCACGTTTGACGCTAGGAAACTGGGACAAAAAATAATCGACCGTATATCCCGCTTCCAAGTGATCGAATAGCGAGGAGACGGGGACGCGCGTACCGGTAAAGCACGGTGTGCCACCCTGGATGTTCATATTCACGCTCACCACGGTCGAGTCCATAACCCCATTTTACCACGGGTTCTTTGTTCCGTCATGATCGCTTCGGTGCGGACCATGGCACTCATGGCTCCCAGGGCCTGTCAAACTCTGCCAGCACGACCGATCTTGCTGGCAGAATCTGGGGGGAGATTACCGGTCGTAACGGTCGGAACCGAGCCTTTTTTCAATCTCGGCAATTCCAGCCTCCAAAAACATTTTCAGCATGGTCCTTGGTTGATAAAGTCAATCTTGTGGGCCACGAACGTGCGGACTTCCCGCGCCGTGGTCCAGAGCGATTTCGCCAAGGCCGGCTCCCCAAATCCGCTTTGATTGACCCCATTATTGTCTATGAATCCCTCTGATTTTTCATCTCTCGACGAAGTGGAACACCTGCTGCGCAACGCTCAGTTGCGTGATGCCTTGGAGCCGCTGTTCGACGAATCGATTGGCTGCGTCAACGCGGAAGTGATGTCCACTTCCAGCGAAAATGAGTTCTTGGAGTCGATGCTGGAATGGGAACGTGCCCCCATCAAGCCGATCTGTGAATGGTTTGATCCCAACCTGGTCTTACCGAGTCCCGACCTGCTCGACGACGAGACGTTGCATAACGTTTTGCACAACACGATCCAGCAGTTGTTTGACAAGCACATTGTCCTCGACTTTACCGAGCACCTCACCGACCGGCAGCTTTACTGTTTGATCTATCGCGACATTCTTCCGTCGCAAGAAAAGCAAATCGAACGCCGTAAAAACTACCTCCACTGGGACTGTGCCAACATGGGGGACGACCCCGAAATCTGGCTCCGCTATTACGCCACCGAGGAAGAGCGCCAAGCCTGGGCCGACGAAACCGACGGCTATCCGCCGCAAATCGACGACCCGCCCTATCCGCGCCGACTACCACGGGCACCGCTCTAACAGCCGCTCGCGGCTTAGCGTTTCTTCACAACAACTCTGGCCACAGACTGTCGCTCACCAGTAATCCTTCGCGGGTGAGCCGCACTCGCTCTCCATCGTCAGCGAGCATCCTAATCCGCACAAAACGCTGGATTGTTTCACCCGCGAGTTCATCGAGTTCAAAACCCGTGCGAACGGCAAATTCCGCGCGCGCTACCCCTTCAAGTCGCCGCAAGCCAAACACCAGCGATTCGCGGGCGCGCTGTTCGTCGCTCAAACACTCTTCCTCGGCCACCGGCGATTCCCCTTTTTCGATGCGGTCGAGGTAGGTGGTCGTGCTACGGTGATTGGTTTGCCGACGCCCCTCGACATAGCGGCTGGCCCCCGGCCCCACGGCAAAGTAGCCCCGGCCCGACCAGTAGGTTTCATTATGTCGGCTGTGGTACCCGGGCTTGGCGAAATTGGAAACTTCATAATGCTCGAACCCCGCGAGGGCGAGGGTATCAATCGCCATCAAATACATGTCTCGCTCGAGTTCTTCGTCAGCCTGCCGCAGTTCACCACGCTCCCGGCGATTCCAGAATTGTGTCCCCTGCTCGAAGGTGAGACCATAGGTCGAGATATGATCGGGGCCGAGATCGATCGCATGCCGCAAGTCGGCCTGCCACTGGTCAAGTGTTTCCCCCGGCACGCCAAAAATGAGATCGAGCGACACACTCATCGCCACTTGCCGGCTTAGCGACACCGCCCGCTCGATATCCGCTCCCGTATGGTCACGCTCCAACAGCTTGAGCTTCTCAGCGTGAAAAGATTGGCCCCCCAGACTCAGCCGATTCACCCCCTGCTCGGCAAGCACCGCCAAACGCTCGGCATCAAGATCGCCCGGATTGGCCTCGACGGTCCACTCGTAACCCACGGCAAGCGGATGCCAATGCAGTGCCAGCTCGCACAGTCGACGCAGCGGATCAGGCGCGAGATACGTCGGCGTCCCGCCACCAAAGTAAAGCGTGTCCACCTCGCGCGGCTCGCCGAGCCAACTCAACTCCATGGCGAGTGCCGCGAGCAACGGTTCAACGAGATCGTCTCGCCCGGCGACGACCGCAAAGTTGCAGTAGCCGCAACGATGTACGCAGAAGGGGATGTGAATGTACGCGGCACGAGGCGAAGAAATATTCATCCGCCACAACCAGCCGCTTGCGGCTTAGCGAAAAGTTTGGCTTGACCCAGAAAACTCAATTGGTCAAACAAATCTTTTCGCCACATTTTCCACATGTCCGTGCGCGTAACACTCAGAAATCTTCGCTATCCGCGAGCGAAAAGTTTGGCTTGACCCAGAAACCAAGTGGAGCGAAAGGGAGTCGAACCCTCGACCTCTGCATTGCGAACGCAGCGCTCTCCCAACTGAGCTACCGCCCCATGTGTGATTTCGATTCTAGGATTTGGCCAGCGGAGTGTCCAGCGACACCCATCTCGGCATGACACCGGCGGTTCTAAGGGAAAACTAGCATGGAAAATCATGGCGCGGTGACTGTTTCCAGTAATTGACGTATCCGCTGCACAATCTGGGCTGACACCTTGCCAAACTTCTTCACGACAATCGATTGGGCGAGGGTGTAAATCTTGTCGACGCGCACTGTTCCGGATCGATTCAACGCTCCTTCGACAAGATCCGCCGAACTGATTCGGAGGCTGTAGGGAACAGTGGCCGGATTGGAGGTCATGGCGACTACGATGATATCGAGAGAGGCATGGTTGTAGGTATTGTTGGAGATAACGATTACTGGTCGCCGCTTCAAAGATGACAAGTCGGTGAATGGAACTGGAATGAGAACAATGTCGCCCTGTTCAGGCATCGTTCCAATCCTCATCGTCCAGGGTATTATCCCAGAAATCAGTGCTGCTCACGGCTGCTGACAATAAGTCGTCAAAGCGGGCCGTTTCCTGCTCGACAACATATACCGTCACCTGCGAACCGGCAGGCAACGGCAGTTGCATCTCAATTCGCCCACTCGAAGAGACTTCGACATCGTAGCGAAGAGGTAGTTGGGAGGAAGACATGATTCGCTTTGCGGTTGGTGACTTGCGGGATCCTAACTGTTAATTATAGCCCGACTGTCGACATTTTTCAGTTGTCACTTTCGGCAACACAGAATAATTCAATCGAAATTGGCACCCTTTAGCGCGGATGGTTGTTGCCCTTGGCCAGAAGAGGACGAATTTCGTCGACAAAATCACCCGCGTCGGCGAATTGGCGGTAGACGCTGGCAAACCGCACGAAGGCCACTTCGTCGAGGTCGCGCAGATGTTCCATCACAAGCTCGCCCAAGCGTCGGCTTTCGATTTCCAGATCAAACGACGTGTAAACATCGTTCTCGATGGCGGAGACGGTCCGCTCGATGTCGCGGTCGCTGATGGGCCGCTTCCAGCAAGCGCGCTCCAGACCGTGCTTGATCTTGTCCCGCGTGAAGGGGACGCGCGTGCCGTCGCGCTTCACAACCTTGATGGTCGATTCTTCGATCCGCTCGAAAGTCGTATAGCGACGCTTGCATTTCAAGCATTGCCGACGACGGCGAATCGAGAAGCCATCCTGACAAGCACGAGAGTCGATGACGCGGTCGTTATCGGTGCGACAAAAAGGGCATTTCATGGTCCCCACTATACACGCTTCGGACCAACAGTAAACTACTGGCGCGGAATTGTTTCGCCAAAGTTTTTTCATTAGCGTTGCCCGAAAAAATACCCGCCGCCTTGTCGATCACGGAAACTTTGCTGGCAATTTGGGAAGCTTACCAGCGAATAAATTTGCGGCGGATCAGAGCTGACATACTTGACAAAAACGCAGAATAGGAACTTTCAATTTCATGCATTGCCCCCATTGCGGAGAGCAAATTCCACGGCCGTCGCGATTTTGCCAACATTGTGGCGGCAAGCTGGCACAAGATCAGGATCAACCCGACGACACCGCGCCGCGAAAAAAACTTCGCTCGGCTGCCAATCGAGGGGCTGCGGATACCGTACCCGAGGAAGAACTGTGGCACGGCAGCTATTCAAAACTCGCCATGATCGGGGCTTGGCTGGGGGCGGGAGTGATGTCACTCGTTTCGCTCGCACTCGGACTTTTTGGCGGCGTCACTGGTGAACTTTGGCTCGCCGTGATCGCAATTAACGCACTTGTATGGGCCGGCTTGATGATCCGCTACTTTTATCTCCGTTTCAGTCGGCACTATACCCTCACCAATCAACGCTTCACGCATCTGCGCGGACTTCTCTGGCGCCAAACCGACCGCATCGAAGTGATCGACATCGACGACGTCTCATTCACCCAAGGCCCCATCGAGCGCATGCTCGGCATCGGTACAGTACGCATCAGTTCCAGCGACCAATCCCACCCGGAACTGGCCCTACCGGGAATCGAAAACGCCCAGATTGTGGCGGGACTGATCGACGACGCTCGTCGCAAGGAACGCCGGAGAAGGGGTCTCTACATCGAGTCGGTGTAGGCTGTTAGCCTGAGCCTGTAATTTTCTAGAATATTCCACTTGATGACGCTTCCTAACCAGTTTGGGGGGGACTCCAGCTGTATTAGAAATACCACATCTCCCTGCTGTGGATTTATCCGCTTGAATGAAGTGGTCGACAAAATTGACCCCTCTATTTCTTGAACCGCAACTCGAAATTGATTGACATTCCCTTGTCCCCGCAGTACAATGCCGCAAAGTTGCAGTTCCACCCTGCGGTGAAAGGGGGGACGCTATTTTCACTAACAGAGGGGCCTTTATTGGGCCACTAGGGGGAGTCTAATCAAAATCGATGTGTTTGCACGCTCATCTTTATTCGTTGCGATCGCAATGACGTTTACATGGTACGGCTCGGCCTGGGCTGTTACTGATTGGAAGCTGACGGTTCCTAACAAAACTGGCCAGACTGCCAACGACTTCCACGCTGTTTTCGTTGGTACCGGTGGGTCCGTTAATAATGTCAACGTATCAACCGATCCTGCAGGAAATGGCGTGCCCGCACTCAATGGTCCCGTGGGTGGCTCCAATGGTTTCGACATCACCTGGCCCGCAGCTGGGGGAATCTTCAACAACGAAGTGATTCAGGTCGATTTCACGACCGACTTTCCAGGAATCTTGCCTAATTCGGCGTATTGGACCAAGAATGGTGCTAACATTGGCAATGTTGCTCCGCAAGACACTTGGCTCACGCCCCTAGAAACTCTGTCCATCGACGTAGCGTGTGTTGGTGAGGACTGCGGCTTGCACCCTGTCGGCGAGCTTGTGGTGGGCACCAATGGTGGTGGCATTAGCACCAACCAGGGCGACATCAAAGCGGAATTCACCCATAATCAAGTTGATTTTGATACGGCTGCCGAACTCTGTTGCGCTGGTCATTTCAATTGGCTCAATGTCGTCCGCTCCGGATCCCCAGCGGGCAGCACTCCCGATGACCCCGATCAAGCGGGCCAACAGAATCAAACCTTTCCCTGGGTCGATCCACTGCGGGGAGGCAATCTGGGATTTGGCTTCGATTTGCATGACGACAATCTTCCCTACTACTGGTCGGAGCAGGTTATCGCCAATGGGCCAGGACCCGACGATAATGTTGTTGAGGAAGTCTCGCTCAACACGGCAGGCGCGACGCTCTCGTACTTCGATCATCCTACAAACGCGGCTGGCACCACCTGGCAGTTTGAAACATACTTGGTCGCCGTGGCCGGTCCCGTGGGCGACTTGGTAAAGAAGCGATTTCAGGTCATCGCCGGTTTCTCTTGGATCTTTACTGACATCAACAATGCCAACAATAACGGCGAAATTATCTCGAATCTGTTGGAAATTCCCGTCAACATGGCAACGCTACCAGCTTTAATCACTAACCTTAACGGGGTGCTGGATCGCCATGAGGGATTTAAGGATTGGACCATCATGAAAAACATTTGTGTCCCCGAACCCTCATCGTTGGCCATTATGGTCGTGATGTTTGCGATGGTTGCGGCGGGTCGCAAAAGACGATTTTAGGAAATGGATTTCTCGATACAATAATCCCATAGAGCCGCAGCGATTCGCTGCGGCTCTATTTTCGCAGTCTCGTTGCAACTTACAATCGGAACTGGCCCTACCAGGGATTGAAAACGCCCACCTTGTGGCGGGACTGATCGACGACGCTCGTCGCAAGGAACGACGCAGAAGGGGACTCTACATCGAGTCGGTGTGAGAAACAGACTTATGAACGAAATCGAATAGCTAGCTCAGCTTATTCGCGAGCATAATGATGTCGCCATACGCATCACAAATGTGATAGGACGCCCAGCTCAGATCGGACACATAGGTGAGTTCATCGCCTCCAAAGTCTTTGATATCGAATGCGATAGCCCAGGACGTTCGTACTACACTTGCACTAGGAGAGAAGTGCGACACCCAGCGAGTATTCCAAAGCAAGGAACGCAAGCATGCATGCCCTTTCTCTACGGATGGCTGTCCGTGAAAAATGCCATGAAACTTCCTTTGCCGGATACTTCATGGATGTCGCAACCGATTGAGCGAAGAGAATATTTTGACTGGTTGAATCGTTGAAGCAATGGCGCACAGTTAACAGCTTTAGAGGTGAAAGGCTTGAAAGACTCAGACTGCCAAAATTCTTTGGCACGAACTGATGTCGTCGCCTACTCACTCGTCTCGGTCCAGTCGCGGCGTTGACGGCTGCTGGGGATATTCATCGCCTTGCGGTACTTGGTAACCGTCCGGCGCGCGACCGTGATCCCCGCCTTAGCGAGTTCTTCGACCAACGCATCGTCGCTTAAGGGTTTGGTTTTATCTTCCTGGTCGACAATTTCCTGCAGTTGGAGCCGCACCTTGTCCCAGGCGACTTCCTCGCCGTCGGCACTCGTGGTACCACCGACAAAAAACCGCTTGAGCGGAAAAATCCCACGCGGTGTTTGCATCCATTTGTCGTCCACCGCGCGGCTTACGGTCGTGACATGCACGCCCACCTTGTCGGCGATTTGCTGCATCTTCAAGGGTTCAATATACTCGGGTCCATCGTCCAGAAATTTAATCTGGTGATCGACAATCGCCTGCGAAACGCGGGTCAACGTACTGCGGCGCTGCTCAATCGCCTCGATGATCCACTGGGCCGAGTTGACCTTACGCTTGATGTACTCGCGAGTCTCGGCGTTGGTATCGGGATCCTGAAGCAGCTTGCGATAGGTCGGGCTGATGTAGAGCGAGGGAAGCTGCGCGTCTTCGAGGCGCACTTCATAGCCGCCACTTTCTTTGCGGTCGACATACACGTCAGGCGTGACCATCGGAGCGAAAGTCTCGCTGAACTCCGCCCCCGGCTTTGGCTTAAGCGTCCGCAGGTCTTCCCACGCTTCTTGGATGGTCTCAATCGAGAAGCCTGTTTTCTTAGCAATCAGCGGCAAGCGATTATTTTCGAGGTCTTCCAGGTGATGCTCGATGAGCACCTGCAACTCTTCGTAGAACAACAGCCCCGGCGTAAGCTGGAGCATAAGGCACTCTTTGAGATTCCGAGCTGCGATGCCCGGCGGGTCAAGCCGCTGGACAATCGCGAGGGCTTCCTCGGCGAGCTTCAACTGCTCGGCACGCCACGTTTGAGCATTGCCATTCGCATCGCCAGGTGGTGGTGGCAGCAATTCCTCTAGCGGCGATTTCAAATAACCGTTCGAGTCGAGATTGTAGATAATCCGCTCGCACATTTTCTTGAGCGGCTCGCTCAGATCAAACCAACTCAGTTGGTGATCGAGATAATCCAAGAGCGACTCGGGCCGCGACACCATGTTGGCCATCGCGTCGTGCTGACGGTCGGACTCGGCTTCCATCTGCCCCCGCGAGGGGCGGCTGCGCTCCTCGTACTCATCGGGCAGATTGTCGGTCATGTTCATTAACCGTTCGAAGTCGTCTTCGTTGTTGCTGTCATTGGCAACAACCATCTCGCGCTCCGAATCGGTCGGGGCGTCGGGATTGACGGCTTCTTCTTCAAACTCGGCCTGCTCGTCCTCGTACTCGACCTGATCGAGCACGGGATTGTCTTCCATCTCTTGCTCGATGCGCTCCTGCAGAGCCATGATCGGCAACTGCAGAATTTCCATGGACTGGATCATCCGCGGTGCAAGCACCTGCTTCTGAGCCATGTGCATGTGTTGGCCGAGTGAAAGACGCATCGTGAAATCTGTGGGTCAGTGTGTGAAAGTCGTTATCGCGGGGGCCGCTAAGCGTACCCAACTCCCGAGTCTGTAGCATACTGCTGCTGCTGCCTACAGGTCAAACTTGCGGGCCGGGGGTGCTGGCAATCCTTTCCTAAAACCAGGGAAGCAAATGCCTGCACTAATTCTACTGCAATATTCCAGCCCGTGCGGAAAGAATTCCGCCAGAGACGCCAAACCACATAGAAAGTTGCGCCCTGTAACATCGCAAAAGACTCAGCCAGCCAACGATCTCTCTTGACAAACGGCTCTCTTGATAGAAGCCA
Organism: Bythopirellula sp.; assembly: GCA_034439695.1. Classification (GTDB taxonomy): domain Bacteria; phylum Planctomycetota; class Planctomycetia; order Pirellulales; family Lacipirellulaceae; genus Bythopirellula. Next base: position 21,119 of record JAWXAV010000172.1, read on the forward strand.
TGGACGAGCACGAAACGACTCACTCCAATGGCGAACCACCCAATTGACCCAGCGCCTCGCTGAGTCCCGGCAAATTCAAACCGCCCGCAAGCGATTGCATCTGTTCAGCGTATAGCTCTTTTGACTTTTGCGCCGCCGCGTTGATCGCGGCGGGGAGTAGGTCTTCCACGAACTCGCGATCTTGCTTGGCAAACAACGACGGATCAATCCGCACGGCCAGAATCTCGCCCACGCCATTGGCTTCGACTTCCACGAGTCCAGCCCCAGCCGTGCCGGTGACGCGCTTGGTCTTGAGCTCCTCGGTGAGCTGCTGCATCTTGCCGCCCATCTCTTGGGCCTGTTTCATGAGGCTCCCGATGTTCGCCAAATTTCCTAAGCCTTTTAACATGATTCTGCTCCGTACCAAAATTATTCTGCGGGTGGAACATACCGAATTGTATGCGGTTCGCCGCCAAAAAGTTCCAGCGCTTTTTTCACAAACGGTTGCGCCGCCACATCGGCCTGCTGTTGCCGTCGCGAAGGGGCACTGGCAACAGCAACGGCGGGCGCATCCACACGCTGCCGCGCTTGAAACACCATGGGCACTCGTTGGCCGCAAACTTCCTGCAAGGCAGCTTCCAACCGTGTGCGATTCCCTGGCCGCTCGCAAGCATCCCGATAAAACGCATCGGAAAACATGATCTGCAATCGTCCCCCGCTATCCACGCTGACTTCGTCGACATGCGACGCATTCTCGGCAACAATCCCAGTGAGCAATTCAAGCGCCTGCTTCCAAACTTGCTCGACATTCTCCGCCGTGAGCGCGATCGCTGCGGCAGTTGCGTCTGGCTCGGGAGGGTGGCCATTCGTTTCCGTGGCAACTTCCCGTGACTCAACCGACAGGGCAGGGGAGATGGCACTCGCTGAATTCGGGGAATTCACCGTCCGAGTCATGGCCGGGCTAGCGGGGGAGTTTTTTTTTACTGCGGGCCCACTCGCATCCCACGTGCCGTCGCGGAGTTGTTCGATCAGACTCGCAAGCTCATCAAGATTCTCCAAGCTACAAATCCGCACCACGGCCATCTCGGCCAGGGTGCGAGTATGTGTGCTCACTCGCATTCTGGCGGCGGCTTGGTCGAGAACCTGCACAATCGCGAGCAGCATTTGCACTCCCAACTGTTGGGCAATCTCGCGCACTTCCCGCCATTGGCTTGGCAACGCATACAGCAACCGACTTTCGTCGCAGCCCACGGCCTGGGTCATCACATCGCGAAAGTAGCCCAAGAGTTGGTCGACGAGCTGGCTTACATCGGCCCCCTCGACAATCGCGGCATCGAGTTCCGCCAGCGCAGTGGCGGCATCACGATTCGCCAGCGGCAACACCAACTGACTCAAACGCGCCGCCGGAGCAATGCCGAGCATTTGCGTCACATTGGCCGCCGTGATCGAATTCCCGCCCCCCGAAAGCAGTTGCTCCAACAGCGATTGGCTGTCGCGCATCGAACCGCTGGCCCGCATCGCCAGAATTTGCAGTGCGTCGGTTTCAATCTCCACCCCCTCCGCCGCGGCGATCTGAGCGAGCCGCGCTTGAATAGCGCTCGATTCAATCCCCGCGAAATCAAAACGCTGACAGCGCGAGAGAATCGTGATCGGAATCTTGTTCGCCTCGGTCGTAGCGAAAATGAACTTCACATGCTCGGGAGGTTCTTCCAAGGTCTTGAGGAGCGCATTAAACGCATCCTTGGTGACCATGTGGACTTCGTCGATGATATAGATTTTGTAGCGGGCGCGGCTTGGCCGAATGGCGACGTTCTGGCGCAGTTGGCGAACATCATCGATACCCCGATTACTCGCGCCATCGATTTCCAGGACATCGACATCACTACCAGCAGCGACTCCCAGGCAAACGTCGCACTCGTTGCAGGGCGTGATTGTAGGACCACGCTCACAGTTAAGGGCTTTGGCGAGAATCCGCGCCGCCGAGGTTTTCCCCACCCCGCGAGCACCGGTGAACAGATAGGCGTGACCCACGCGGTCACTCTCAATCGCCCGCTTGAGCGCCTGGGCGACGTGCTGCTGGCCGATGAGCTCGTCAAACCCCTGCGGTCGATACCGCCGCGCAACTACGACATAGTCAACCCCGCCGCCAGGCTTGTCGTGAAAGCTGTGGTCACCTTGGACTTCCTGGCTCATGGTGTACCTGAAAGAATTGAAATCAGATCCCCGTAACGACCGTCGCTTGCGGTTTCGCGATCCTAACGGCCGTCGCGGCTGCTCGTGAGAGGCCCCCACACAAAGAGACGCAAGTTTATGGCTGCTGTGTCTCCACCCTGACCAGGTTCACAAGGCCCCCATTGCAGAGGCCCCTCACGAGCGGTCGCGACGACTCAAATCAAGACCCTCATTTGTACGCTTTTTGCCAGAGATCGTCAAAGCCCCGGCGAGAATTGCTATACTGCATGTTTGACTTTTGGGTCTAGTCGTAGGCCGGAACTCGCAATACTCGTTCCGGCCTGCAATCTGGTATTTACGAGCAACTAAATTACAACAGTATCTTCCGACTGGCGTTCCCTCTATCCCTTCGCTTCGCACTGGTGCGAAGTGGCGGGTGGGCGCATGCACTATCTCGATGAAGGACTGCGTACCGGTGCTGAGCAAACCCTCCTCTTCGTCCATGGTAATCCCACTTGGTCGTTCCACTGGCGGCGACTTATCGCCGCTAACAGCAACCACTTTCGCTGCGTTGCCTCCGATCATCTCGGCTGCGGCCTCAGCGACTTGCAACCACACCCCCTGCGGCTCGCCGAGCATATCGACAACCTCGTGAGTTTGGTCGAACAACTCAATCTCCGGCGAATCACGCTCGTGGCTCAGGATTGGGGCGGGGCGATTGGCCTGGGCACGTTGCTGCGCACCTCCGACCGCTTCGAGCGAATCGTGCTGTTCAACACAGGGGCTTTCCGGCCCTGGTTTATCCCCTGGCGGATTCGCGTCTGTCGCTGGCCGCTGTTTGGCAAACTGGCCCTGCAAGGAGGCAACGCCTTCTCCCGCGCCGCCTTGCGGATGACCTTGTCGCGCACGCAGCGACTTGATCCCGCCGTGGCCGCCGGGTATCTCGCTCCCTACAACTCCTGGATACGCCGCGCGGCGGTCTATCAGTTCGTGAAAGACATTCCCCTCTCGCCGGCGCATCCCACTTGGCAAACCCTTGGCGAGATCGAAGATCGCCTGCCGCAACTCGCTCACCTGCCGCAACTCTTGGTGTGGGGCATGCAGGACTGGTGCTTCACGCCCGAGTGCCTCGACAAATTTGCCGCCGCTTGGCCACGCGCTGAAGTCCACAAACTTGCCGACGTGGGGCACTGGGTAATCGAGGATGCCCCCAATGACGCGGAAAAGTTGCTCACGAGCTTCTTGGCACGCACCAACACCCAAGTTGCCGGAGCGCTGCCGTGATCGACCTCGCCACCACCGCCACGCTCGCCTGCCTCTGGGAAGCCACCGCCCCCAAACCGGGCAACATCTACCGCGGCGCGGACTTTGAAGATACCAACTACGCCGACTTTCTTACGAGTGCCGCCGTCATCGGACCAACAATCGCCACGGCCCCCGAGCAAGGTGTTGGCCACGCAGTCCTTGAATCGATCCGCGCGATTCACGCCACAGTCGGCACGAACACGTATTTGGGCACGGTGCTGTTGCTTGCTCCCCTCGCTGCCGTTCCCGCCAGCCAAACATTACACGAAGGCTTGGCAGAAGTTTTGGCATCACTCACGGTTGAAGACACACGACACGTCTACGAGGCGATCCGCCTCGCCCAACCCGGCGGGCTTGGACAGGTCGAAGATGCCGATGTCCACGACGCGCCACCAAACATCACGTTGCTCGCCGCCATGCAGCTCGCCGCCGAACGCGATCTCGTGGCCCGCCAGTACACCAACAACTTTGCCGAAGTGTTTTGGGTCGCCGACCGCATCGAGCAAGCCGCTGGCCCGCTTTCGCAAAAAATCGTCCACGCTTTTCTTGAGTTACTCGCAGAGATTCCCGACACCTTGATTGCCCGCAAATGTGGGTTGGACGTGAGCCAGGAGGTTTCGCGTCGTGCGGCACGAGTCCTGACGTTTTCCGGCGATGTTTACTACGACGCACTCGCAGACTTCGATTTTTGGCTCCGTGCCGACGGCCACCGCCGCAACCCCGGCACGTCAGCCGACCTGATCGCCGTCGCGCTGTTTGTGCTTTTACGCGAGGGCCGATTACTATGGCCCGTGAAGTTTTATGGTAATGTAGGGAACGCCGTCCCTGGCGTTCCGTGAAGAAGGGACACATTTTGACCACAATAACGGAACGCCGCGGAGGGCGTTCCCTACAAGACATACCCATGCCCGAAACCTACCACATCCGACTCGCCAAAGAGCGCTTCGTCTTCAGCGCCGCCCACTTCATCACCTACAACGGCGACATCTGCGAACCGCTGCACGGCCACAATTACCACGTCACGGCCAAAATCCACGGCCCGCTCGACGAGAATCACTACGTGGTCGACTTCATCGCCGTCCGCGATGCCTTGCAGAAAATCGTCGACGCGCTCGATCATCGGATGTTGTTGCCGACCCAACACACCACGATCAAAGTCACTGAGTCGGTCAACGAAATTACGGTCACCCACGGCAAAAAACGGTGGGTTTTCCCTCACTCCGATTGCGTGCTGCTGCCGCTAGCCAACACGACTGCCGAACTCTTAGCCCGCCACATCGCCCACATACTGCGCGACGCTGTGGTTGCTCAAACGGGCGTTACTCTGGGCAAGCTCTCCGTCGCGGTCGATGAATGCGACGGCCAATGGGGCGTCTGTACGCTCGAATAACGCCGTGCTAGCGGTGCAGCACTGCTGGCGAGCGTCAAACTCTGCTCAAGTTCCCCAATCGGTCCGCCGATTTTGGAGAGTATCGCTACGACATTCCGCGCCACCAGTTCGCGCTGTCCGGCCCCTACTCATCACTTAGCTCTCCACTTATGAACGATTTGCGCAAAGCGGCGATCCTGGTCACCTCGCTACCCGAAGATGAGGCGGTCACGCTGTTATCGCGGCTTGATCCCAGGCAAATCGAACAAGTGTCGATCGAGATTGCTCGCCTCAAGAGCGTGGCCCCCGAAGAACAAGATCAAGTCATCACGCAGTTTGCCGAGTCAAACCCCGGTTCCAGTGGCTTGGATGCGGGGGGCCCCGAACGGGCGAAACAACTTGTCCAGGCGGCGCTTGGCAAGAATGCCACCACAACGCTCGACAACATTCGCCAATCCATGGAGTCCGTGCCGTTCGCGTTTCTGCGGAACGTCGACAGCCAAAACATTCTCACGTATGTGGTTGACGAACATCCCCAAACGATCGCGCTGATCCTCTCGCATCTACCAGCACCCACGAGCGCGCAAATCCTCGCCGGGCTGCCACCCGATCGCCAGCTCTTGGTGATTCAGCGGATCGCCGGCATGGGTCAAACCAGTCCCGACATTATTCAAGAAGTCGAGAAAGGCCTCGAACGCCGCATGTCGAGTGTGATGAGCCAAAGCTTCGACAACGCCGGTGGCATCGACGCCGTCGCCGAGATCTTGAACGTCTCCGACCGCGCGACCGAGCGCACCTTGCTCGAAAACCTGTCGCAGGAAGACCCCGATCTCGTTGAAGAAATTCGCCGCCTGATGTTCGTGTTCGAGGACATCGGCCGCTTCAGCGACAAGGACATGCAGATCGTTCTCAAGAACGTCGACAACGCCCAATGGGCGATGGCTCTCAAGGGCGCCAGCGGCGAGCTCAAGGAGAAGATTTTCAAGAACATGTCGCAACGCGCCGGCGACATGCTCCGCGAAGAACTCGGCTTCCTGGGCGCGGTCAAACTCTCGGCCGTCGAAGCCAAGCAACAAGAAATCGTCGACGTGGTCCGTCGCCTGGAAGACTCGGGCGAGCTTGATCTCTCGGCCAAGGACGCCGAGGAAGAATTGGTGCAATAGGGCTTTCTGTCAAAAATTGCTTTCTAGTGCGTGCTGGAAAAAAGCTGTATTTCCTGCACCGGTGTACTTAGTTTTCTTCCCATCGCGCGGCCATTGGCATACTGGCGAATGCGCACTTCCCCCTTGGGGAACCGAGCCACTAACTCCAACTCGCCACCCAGAGCTTGGATAATTTTCCGCAGCGTCGAGACTTGAATATCGGTTTGATTTTCGAGCTTCGAGAGGCTTGGCTGTTTGATCCCCAGTACCTTGGCCAATTCCCGCTGGCTCTTGCCGGCCGCTTGTCGCAACTCTCCCATGAGCAACTCGCCAAGCAACTCCTTCGTGCGTACCGCGGCCCGATCGCGGGTCGCCTTGGTGGTTGTTCGTTTCACGAGAGCATCAAATGACTTGGCCATATTATTTTTCCTTTTTCTTGAGTGCCGCTAAATGAGCATCGCATCACTTCGCCTGCTTGATCATTGATAGCCTAAAGGCTATCATAAGTCAACTATGGTTGCCGCGACTCTGACGATTCAGCAGAGTTTGCAGTTCACAGAAAATCACCATTTCCCGCCGCCGCCCCTGCAATTCCGCGCGCTCCTCGGGTAGCATGAACCGCCGTTCACCTTCGCGGAGATTACCATGAGCGCCACCCCCATGATGCAGCAGTATCACGAGGCCAAACAGGCCGCCGGGGACGCGCTGCTCTTGTTTCGCATGGGAGACTTTTACGAGCTCTTCTTTGAAGACGCCAAGACGGCCGCGCGAATCTTGGGCCTCTCGCTCACCAGCCGCGACAAAGGGGAAAACCCAACCCCCATGGCAGGCTTTCCCCACCATCAACTCGATAGCTACCTGGCCAAGATCATCGCCGCCGGGATGCGGGCCGCCGTTTGCGAACAGATCGAAGACCCCCGGCAAGCGAAAGGCATCGTCAAACGTGCCGTCACACGCGTCGTGAGTCGCGGCACGGTGACCGACGACGTGCTGCTGAATCCCCAGGAAAGCAATTTTCTGTTGGCCATCGCGCAGCAAACACCGAGCGAAGTCTGCGGACTCGCCTGGATCGACGTTTCGACGGGCCGCTTTGAAGCCGCCGTTATCCCCAGCGACAAACTGGGCGATGAACTGGCTCGCGTCGCGCCGGTGGAACTGTTGGTGAGCGAAGCGGCCCCACAGTTACCCACCATCTGGACGGAGGGCCGGCTCGTCACCCGCCGGCCCCCCTGGTCCTTCGGCCACAAAGCCGCCGAGGCCGCTCTCACCAAACATTTTGGCACCCAGTCGCTCGAAGGTTTTGGCTTCGGCGACGAAGACGGTCCCGCCCTCGCCGCGGCGGGAGCAGTGCTCGATTATTTATGCGAAACTCAAAAAACTTCGCTCGCCCATATCGATTCGCTCTCCCCCTATAGATTGGGAACACGGCTAGAAATCGATCAAGCCACCCGCCGAAGTCTGGAAATCTCACAATGTCTGCGCGATGGTCGCCGCGAAGGCTCCCTGCTAGGCGTCGTCGATCGCACCGTGACCGCCATGGGTGCCCGGATGCTCGGCGATTGGTTTGCCAATCCACTCACCGACCCCGCGCCAATCAACGCCCGGCTTGATGCAGTCGGCGAACTGGTTGCCCATCCCACGGTGACCGCCGAACTGCGCGATGAGCTTCGTTCGATTTACGACATTCAGCGGCTCCTCGCGCGCGTGACTACGGCCCGGGCCACGCCCCGCGATTTGTGTTTCCTCGCCCGCACACTGCGTTGTCTCCCCAAGGTGAAAGCCAAACTCACCGGCCGATCTTCCGCTCGGCTCACCCAGCTTGAAGCCCGCATCGACTTGTGCCCCGACATCCGCGGCAAGCTCGAAGCGGCGCTCGCCGAGGATTGCCCGCTCAATCCGCGCGAAGGGGGCTTTATCCGAGAGGGCTTTCACGGCGAGCTCGACGAACAGCGCGACCTCATGCGCGGCGGCAAAAAGTGGATGGCCGAATATCAAGCTCGCGCGATCACCGAGAGCGGTATCCCGAGCGTCAAGATCGGCTTCAATAAAGTCTTCGGCTATTACCTCGAAGTCACCCACACGCACCGCGACAAAGTGCCCGCCAATTTCATTCGCAAGCAAACGCTCAAGAACTGCGAACGCTACATCACGCCCGAGCTCAAGGAACACGAAGAAAAAGTGCTCGCCGCCGAAGAGCGGGCCTTCGATTTGGAATACGAACTGTTTATCGAACTGAGAGAGTTGGTAGCCGGTGCCGCGCGCCGCTTGCAAGGAACCGCCGATGCGCTGGCCGAACTCGACGTACTCGCCTCACTCGCCGATCTCGCCCGAGCCAGAAATTATGTACGTCCTACGATCACCGACAACCCCATGCTCGACATCGTCGAAGGTCGCCATCCGGTACTCGACATCATCGAAGCGGAAGGAACATTTGTGCCGAACAGCGTGAGCTGCGCTGCCTACGATTCCGCACTCCGCACTCCGCATTCCGCAATTCTCTTAATCACCGGCCCCAACATGGCGGGCAAGAGCACTTACATTCGCCAAGTCGCGCTGCTGACACTGCTCGCGCAAGTGGGAAGCTTTGTCCCCGCGAAATCAGCGACCATCGGCATCGCCGATCGCATTTTTGCCCGCGTGGGGGCCAGCGACGACCTCGCTCGGGGCCGCAGCACCTTCATGGTCGAGATGACCGAGACCGCGCGGATTCTCAACACGGCCACCAACCGCAGCCTCGTGATTCTCGACGAGATCGGTCGCGGCACGAGCACCTACGATGGGCTTTCGCTCGCCTGGGCGGTGGTGGAATATCTGCACGACCGCATCGGTTGCCGCACATTGTTTGCCACACACTACCACGAGCTCACCGATCTCGAAGATTCGCTTCCCGGCGTGAGTAATCTCAACGTCGCGGTGGAAGAATGGCAAGGCCAAGTCGTGTTCCTGCACAAGATCGTCGCCGGTGCCGCCGACAAGAGCTACGGCATCCACGTCGCCCAACTCGCCGGTGTCCCCCGCGAAGTCAACGAACGGGCCGAGGAAATCCTCAAACAACTCGAAGCCCAACACGATGCTTCTGCTCCCCCTTCCCCCCTGCCCC
>JAWXAV010000173.1:0-33315 GCA_034439695.1 Bythopirellula sp.
ACCAGCCGGCTGGTCAATCGATAACTCTGGCGTTCCCAACGGTGGCGTCACCGAATGGTCGGGCTGGGCGTTTACCGACCGAAACTGGTGGACGAGCGCGGCTGGTGATCAAGGGCGGTCCGGATTCACTAAAGGAACAGGCGCGATCGCTGTTGCCGACCCTGACGAGTGGGACGATTTGCCACACGATGCCGGCACCTACAACACCTTTCTACGCACGCCGGCTATCTCGCTGTCCGGAATCGCTGCCAACGCGGCCCAACTCCGTTTTGATTCGAGTTGGCTTCCCGAAGATTTTCAAACCGCAAATATAACTGTTTCCTACGATGGTGGCTCCCCGATTGAAATACTGCGGTGGACCTCCGAAACAACCGACGCCAATTACAAACCAGGTGCACCCAATGAAACCGTGACTCTCCCGTTGGAAAACCCTGGCAGCGCGACCAATTTGGTGCTCACGTTCGGCATGGCCGACGCCGGCAACGATTGGTGGTGGGCCATTGACAATGTGGAAATCTTCACGCCACTGACTTTGCAAGTCAACGTGCAAACCGGCGGCATGAAACTATTGGGCGATGCCAGCCTGGCGATCAATGGCTACGAAGTCGTGAGTCCCCTTGGATCACTCAATCCGCTGGGTTGGCTAGCGGGAAATCTTGATGCGCAAAATGTCGGCACTACGGTTCCTCCGGCGACCGATTTCAGTGGCAATGGAATTGTGGGCTCCGAAGACCTTGCCATCTGGCAAGCCGCTTATGGAATCACAAGTGCGGCGGATGCCGACGAGGATGGTGATTCCGATGGCCGCGACTTTTTGAGTTGGCAGCGAGATTTTGGCAAGGTTGGCGATCCCGCTTCAACTTGGTTAACATTTTTGGCAACACCATCGCAACTGATTGAATCTTATCTGTTCGGCAACTCGACGTTTGCGACTGATCGGTCGATTGGCCTGGGTTATGACGTCAACGACGACCTTCGCGACTTGAAGTTTTTTTATATCGATAACGCCGGCGAGAAACATGAAGGTTTGGTGCAGTATGTCGGACTTGCCGCAGCCACGGTATCAGTGCCTGAACCTGCCGCGGTGAGAATGTTGCTGCTTTTTATGGGCATGACAGTATGCTCTCGTTCGCGTTTGTTTGTCTTAAAGTGTTGATTTTGGTTTAAGCTTGTGTTGAACAAGAGATGCGCAAATCGTCATGTACATTGCGCAGTGTCGTCCACCTAATTTCGTATTGAGCAATTAAACTATGTTGGTGTAATTTGCACCAACCGGAGAATCTTTATGACAGAGCACCCTCTTGTCGACAAAATTGCCAAACTATTCCACGAGCGCGGGTCTTCTCTCTATGGTGGAGAGGCCGTAACTCAGGAGGAACATGCTCTTCAGGCGGCGATGCTTGCGGAAGAGAATGGCGACGATGCGGCTGGCATTACCGCGGCGTTGTTGCACGATGTCGGGCATTTGCTGCACGATCTACCCAGCGATGCCCCAGACAGTGGAGTCGACGATGTGCATGAGAAACTAGCTTATGAATGGTTAAGCAAGTATTTTGGCCCCGACGTCTGCGAACCGGTACGATTGCATGTTGCTGCCAAGCGTTATCTCTGCGCCGTCGACCTCGAATATCACGATTCGCTGAGCGAACCCTCGCGACAAAGTCTCGCGCTGCAAGGTGGACCTTTTAACGAAGCAGAGATCCAGGAATTTGAGTCCCATCCTTATTTCGAGCAGAGTATTCGCCTACGACACTGGGATGATCTGGCTAAAATAGCCGACCTACCAACCGCTGATTTGCCTCATTTCCTGACCTACGTGGCTCAAATGCTCAGGAGCTCAAGCAAAATCGAGGCCCTTTCATGAGCTCCGCCTCGCACGGCAATCGACCGGCCCAGAAAACAAGGAACTCCCGAGAGCGCGTCGCGATTGTTGGCGGCGGGATCGTGGGCTTGGCTCACGCTTGGGCCGCGGCTCGACGTGGTTGTGACGTGTTGTTGTTCGAGCGCGGTCACCGCGCGCAAGGCGCTTCGATTCGCAACTTCGGTATGGTTTGGCCAATTGGTCAGCCAAACGGTCCTTACTACCGTGCCGCTAAGCGTAGTCGAGAATGTTGGCTCGATCTCATTCAACACGCCGGCATCGGCGCTCGCGAGTGTGGTTCGCTGCATCTGGCCTATCGACAAGACGAATTGGCAGTACTCCAAGAGTTTGCTGCTTTGGCACCCGCGCTGGGCTATGATTGTCGTTTGCTCAGTCCTCACGAAGTATTTGAAATCTCCCCGGCTGCTCGGCGCGAAGGTTTACTCGCTGGTCTTTGTAGCCCTACGGAAATTGGGGTCGACCCACGCGAAGTGATTGGAGTCATGCCTCGTTGGCTCGCGGAAGAATTCGACGTTAAGTTGCATTATGGTGTCGCTATTGAACGCGTAACCCACTTTAGCGTTGTCGCATCCGACGGAACCACTTGGCATGTTGATCGAACGATCGTTGCCACGGGGGCTGATTTTCAAACCTTATTTCCAGAAGTTTTTTCTCAGGCCGGATTTGGAATCTGCAAGTTGCAGATGTTTCGCACGGTTCCTCAGCCACGGAACTGGAAACTTGGTCCCATGCTGGCCGGCGGTCTGACACTGCGGCACTACGAAGCTTTTAAGATTTGCCATCACTTGACCGCTCTGAAACAGCGCATCGCCCAAGAAACACCTGAGCTCGACCAATATGGCATCCACGTGATGGCTTCTCAAAACAATTTGGGCGAAGTTGTCTTGGGTGACTCGCACGAATACGACGGCGATGTCAGCCCCTTCGACAAGACTATCATCGAAGAATTAATGCTCCGCGAATTACGTAAGCTGATCGATTTGCCCGAGTGGACTATCAGAGAACGCTGGCACGGCATTTATGCCACGTTACCCGATTGCATACAATTTGTTGAAGAACTCGAACAACGAATCACCATTGTCATCGCCACGGGGGGCTGTGGAATGACGATGTCATTTGGCCTCGCTGAACAACTGTGGGACCAATGGAACGGTCCGATCACGTCTTCGCCCACCGTTTCTATTCCTGAAGCATCTTCTCAGACTGTCGGATAGGCCCATGGAGCGTTTTCACTTTCAACGCCCATACAGCGGACCGCTTCAAGCAGTCATCTTGGATTGGGCAGGAACGACTCTCGATTATGGTAGTCGCGCGCCTGTTGCCGCCCTGATACGGGCCTTTGAGCAATGTGGCGTGGCGATAAGTGTGGATCAAGCCCGCGGCCCCATGGGTAAAGCGAAAAAAGAACACATTCAAGCCCTCATGGAACTCCCCGACTTGGCGAGTCGTTGGCGCGAATTGCATAATCGCAAGCCAAGTGCTCAAGATATCGACCTCGTCTACGAGAACTTCTTACCGATTCAGATCAAAATCTTGCCCGAGTACGCGGCATTAATACCGGGCTGTTTAGAAACCATCAGTTTTTGCCGACGACACAACATAAGGATTGGATCTAGCACGGGCTACACCGCCGAATTGATGAAGATCATCATGCCGCTGGCTCGTGAACAGGGTTATGAACCCGACACAATGGTGTGCGCAAGTGATATTTCACCCGGCAGGCCAGCGCCCTGGATGTGCTTGGAAAATGCTCGAAGATTAAACGTATATCCGCCACAAGCATGTGTCAAAATCGATGATACCCTGGTCGGTATCGAAGCCGGACTCAATGCCGGCATGTGGACCGTCGGCATCGCCAGGACAGGTAATCTCGTTGGCTTGACCCAGGCTGAATTGGAGCAGCTTGGCCGGGAAGAGCAAGAATCAATGATTGCCGCAGCTAAAGATCAGCTCGCCCAATGTGGGGCCCACTACGTCGTCGATTCGATTGCCGATGTTCCCCCGGTGCTTGATGATATTAACGAACGGTTAAGACTGGGTTAGATATCGGTGAATTCTAGTCCACTGTCGGTTTATAACCGCGAGTAGCACAGCAATTTCTAGCGTTAAGTGCAATGCCGTTGCTTTTATCTGCAACACATTTGAACACTGGCAACGGCTTCTCATTTTGACGCATTTCGACAAGACCTTTGCGCCGTGGGTCCGCCGTCAATCCACCGTTTCTTCATCTAGTCCCACTACAACTAATCTCGGTGCATCGCTTGCTGCTCGGTATGGCTTGTCACGAAGGTGGCAAAAGCGCATCTGCGAAAATCCTTGAAGTCAGCGATGCGTGTTGTTTCGACCATGTGGTCGATTGATTAAGCATTCAGTCAACGTGAGGGGGAGTTCTAATGAAGAGACATCTGACAGTTGCAGCCCTTGCTGCTGCTCTTGGTCTTGCAGCGTCTGGCTCGGCTAGCGCTGCGGGAGTGACCACGACTTTATTTTCTGAGAATTTCAATGGCCTGACGCTGGGAGACAGCGTCAACGAACGACTCAGCACGATTCCAACTTTTGCTCGCGACGAAGTAGCGGTTGGTACTCCCGGCTTTGCACCGATCCCCAATGTCTACAGTGCGACGGCCCCTGGTTGGACTGTTGACAACAACTTTAACGCGTTCGGTGATTTCAATCTCACGCTCGATCCTGATACCGACCTGAGCGGTGATTACGATGTGAATCTCGACGGACCAACGACCGTAGGCACGATTATCGGCAACACGGGCATCCTGAACCAAGGTTCCTCAGCAAATGGAGTTGACGAGTGGGAAGGCTGGAGTTTTGTTGATAAGACATTTTGGATCACTGCTGCCGGTGACGGAACTGACCCTACTGGCCAAGGCAGATCTCAATTCACTCTAGGTGCTGGTAAGGTCGCGGTTGCTGACCCCGACGAGTATGACGATTTGGGCACTGGTCTTGGTGGTGGTTACTACAACACGGGATTGTCCACGAACCCCATCGATATCTCTGGAGCAACTGGCTTCTTGGGTCTAACATTCGACTCTAGCTTTTTGGCGGAAGCCTACGACGACGATAATACGAACAATCTCGGTTTGCTGGGTGGCGAGATCAACAATCAAACCGGTGCTGTTTGGGCCAGTTATGGTGGTCCTAATGCCCGGATTGAACGCGTGTTTATTGGGGATTCCGACGCCGGTAATTCTGACCCAATGGCCGGCCCCTTGCGTGCTCCATCGGCGACATTTGAGAACAATACGAACGACACCAAGCTGATCGGCCTGTCGCTGCAGCCGGGTGACACCGATGTGCAACTGACGTTTGGCATGATGAACGCTGCCAACGACTGGTGGTGGGCGATTGACAACATTTCACTCCAAGATGCTGGTGGCGTCTTCTTTTTAGAAGATTTCGAGACTGTTCCGTTGGGCAGTAGCGTCAACGAACAGATCTCCACAACGGCGACGTTTGCCAAGGTCACAGGCTCGCAAACTGCCCCCAACACCCAGCCACGTCCCAACTCGTTCACCCATACCGCACCCACGGACTGGGACCGTACGGTAACCGTAAATCCTGGCGTTGGAGGCAACAATGACCGAGGTGTGTTTGAATGGGAAGGCTGGAGTTTTGCGGATTTGAGCTTCTGGAATTTCGCCGACAGACAAGGTCGCCAGAATTTCGCCAATGCTGACGGTATCTTCGCGATTGCCGATGGCGATGAATGGACCGATGTTAACCTGCCTGCTGGAAGTCCCTCCTTGGGTCAACTCAACACGCTGCTAGAAACTCCCGATCTTGATATCACGGGCGTTGGCGTTGGTGAGTTGTATATCCAACTTGATTCGAGTTGGCGTACGGAAGATCCACAGGTGGGTGAAATTCTTGTCGACTATCACGACGGGAATGGCCCTCAAGTTGTCTTCGCCTTCAATGGTACTAATCTGCCAATTGACAATGAAACAGAGTATTCAAATGAGAATTTGCTTCTTCCTTTGAATAATCCTGTTGGTGCCACGATGGCGACGATTTCGTTCCGTTACCAAGCTGGCAATAACTGGTGGTGGGCTGTCGACAACATCCGTGTTGGCACGATACCCGAACCCACCTCCTTGGGTCTTTCGGTCTTGGCGGCTGCAAGCTTAGGCCTAGTTCGTCGTCGCAAGTAGTCCGAAGAGATTTTTTGTTTCTCTCTCAAATTGTTGGATTGGACGGACCTCGCCGAAGTTCTCATCTCGGCGAGGTTCCCGTCCTGTTGTGAATAAGTTCGATACCCCAAAAGAACAGATTATTACTCACCGCAGATAACGTCATCATCAGGAGTTGCTTTTTCATGCGTTGTTTTACCTTGAAAACAGTTGGTATCACTTTCTCAAGATGCTATTCAGTGGGCATGCTGATGCTTAGCTGCCTTGTCGGCAATACTGCCAGTGGTGTTGATCTGCTGAATGAGAACTTTGATGATTTGACTCTCAATCCCGTGGTCACTTTTTTTTCAGAAATTCGGAATCGTGAGGCCTGGACGACCACTCCCCCCACTCCGTTCAGTACGGAGGTCTGGTCCATCGACAATAGCCTGATGCCAATTGCCGCCATCGGTGATAACAGTATTGGCGTGACCGAGTTTGAAGGCTGGATGTTTGTTGATCGCGATTGGTGGATTCAAACCTCTGGTGGCCAGGGACGTGAACAATTCCTCAGTGCCAGCGGCACGATTGCCGTAGCCGATCCGGACGAATGGGATGACTTTCCCAATGAGACCGGTACGAATTCTCCCACGTTTTACGGGAAGTTTGATTCGACGATGCGAATTTCGCAAATTCCTCTCCAAGGCATTGCCCCAAACACCGCCAATCTTTCCTTCTTTTCTTCTTGGAGGCCTGAAGGATTTGATGATCGGGACAATACCAACAATCAGACTGCCACGTTAAGCGTTACTTACAATACGACCCCCACGCCGACGACCATTACCGTCTTTGAATGGGATTCGGACGAAGAGAGTCCGAACTACAAACCCGATGCGACCAATGAGTTCGTTAATGTTCCTTTACTGAACCCCACCGGTGCCACGGAAGCAAAACTTGAGTTTCGCTTGTCCAATGCGTTTAACGATTGGTGGTGGGGCGTTGACAACATCTCGATGTTCACGGGTGCCGCGCCAGCCGTGGACGGAGCCTTGCGTCTAATCATCAATCGCGACACTCAAGAGGTTAAGATTGTTAACAACACGAACGGAGTCGTGAATTTGAGAGCATATAGCATCGAATCACGCTTTGGCACGCTGGACGAATCAGTAGCCACCTACAAAGCTGACTCCGATCCCACCAACTGGGTCATCCTGGATGCCCCCAATTCATCCGAGTTGAGCGAAGGCCATCTTAACTTCTTTGCGATGCCTAATATCACTAGCAATCCCACCTTGGGAACCATCAATCTGGGCAATTCCTGGCGGCAGTATTTTGAGGATATCGACGATATCTCTTTCCAGTACTCTTTGGAAGGTGTCGATGGACCACTCACGGGCATCATCGAATTTCAAGGCAATGGAGGTGAGTCGTTTGACTCGCTCGATCTCAATTACGATGGGGCTCTTGATCTTGGCGACTACCAGGCTTTTTTGGACGGATACGGTTCAACAAATCTTGCTGGCTTACTTCCAGTTGAAAAACATAACCTCGGTGATTTGAATGGCGATGGTAAATTCTCCGTACAGGACTTTCTTGAATTCAAGCGACAGTTTGATCTAAAGCGTGGTCCTGGAACTCTCGAAGCGCTGATTGCCGCGGCGAACGTGCCTGAACCTAATTCGCTCTTGCTGTTTACCTGTGCGGGATTCGCTTTCGTGGGATTCGCTCGGCTCCGGACGCGCCGTTTGGCCTTGATCGGGGCGGTGGCCTCGCTGCTTCTCGTCGCGGGTGAAGAACAGGCCCAGGCCCAGCTTCCTCTCTATCTCGAAGATTTTGAATCGGTGCCCTTGGGAGCAAGTCCCGAAGAAGATCCGTCCCAGCTTAATGTATGGAACCAGACGGGGCCCAACGGTTGGGTTGTCGATGATTCTGGCGTACCCGGGATCGGCGATCCCGCGAATGATGGTGTAACCGACTGGGCCGGTTGGGCTTTTGTCGACAAAGATTTCTGGGTTGAAGCCGATGATCAAACTCGCAGCCAGTTCACTCGCGGTAGCGGCACAATCATGGTTGCCGATCCCGACGAATGGGAAGACGCAACTGTTTTAGCGGCCGCGCAGACACCGCCTTACAACTTCTACGATGCCAAGGTGACCACCAAAGTCATCAACATTCCCAATGGTGTGCCCGCAGGGAAGATCAAGCTCGCCTTTGATTCGAGTTGGCGGCCGGAAGGGATGGACGATGGCGATGTGGGTGAGCTCAATAACCAAACGGCCACAATTAAAGCGATTTACAATGTTGGTGCTCCGATTGAGGTTCTACGATTTGATTCCGATCCTGAGTCGGAAACGTTTAAGCCAGATGCCCAAAACGAAGGTCTAGAGATCGATTTGCAACACAATGGAGCCTACACAACTGTCAAGTTAGAATTCAATTTGGGTAATGCATGGAACGATTGGTGGTGGGCGGTTGACAATTTGCGTGTTTTTGTCCCGGCGGACCCCTCAATCCTCCGTATCGACATCGGCACCGGCGTGGCCCAAATTGTTGGCGGTGATGTCATTAACACCGGTATCAATTCCATTGATATTCAAAGCCTCAATGGCAATCTCAATCCCACGGGCAACTTCGGCTTGAGCTACACCAAGCCCAACTCCATCGATGGTCCGGACCTCGACGCGATCGTGGGTAACAACATCAATGAGCACTGGAGTTTGGCGGGGGCTAACGCCAATTACTTTAGCGAGTTCTTCCTGGATGGACATTCCGACTTCACTAATGCCCGCACGGAAAGTTTGGGTCAGATCTTTGATACGACAACTCCCATTGGCGAACGCGATCTCACGTTTACGTACACCAACATTTTCGGTGACGAAATTATGGGGCTCGTCGAATACGTGGGTGTGCTGGCCAACGCGGATTTCGACAACGACGGGGACGTGGATGGCAGAGACTTCTTGAAGTGGCAACGTGGTGCAGGATTGACTGGTCAAACCAACAACAGCAATGGCGATGCGAATGGAGACGGCACCGTGAATAGTTTAGACTTGAGTGTTTGGCAATCACAATATGGTTCGGCACCGCTAGTAGCCGCCAGCATTGCCGTACCGGAACCCAATACGGCGGCTATGCTAATAGTCTCGGTCGTAGGTTTAGCCTTGGCGAGTCGACGTCGGTTCGAGCTCAATTTTGGCCAATTGACAAGAGTTTCTTTGCCAGCCAAAGCCGCTTTTGGATTTCTTTCAGCGGCTCTGGCACTCACTTGCAGCGTCGAGACCTTTGCTGCGGTAATCCCACCACCAACGCTTGATCGCAATTATCGTTTCGGCGATACCGACGGCGTTGTGGCGGGTAGCCAAGTTACCACCACGAGAGATGACGCAGGGGTAGGCCCTTCCTCAACGCAGCAGTTGGTCCCTCTGACCGGAACTTCGCCGCAAGGTGTAAGACCCACTTACGTGACCGTTACTGGTCGTCCCGATGGCGTCGGGGGATTGGGAATCCAAATTAACAACACCAGCCCTTTTGTTAGGCAGTACCTCACGACGATCCCTCAATTAGCCTTGAATCTCCCCATCCGTTCACCCTCCTCCACCGAGAGCGACTTCGGGACAGGCTCGATTGACTATCGGTTCATTACTGATCGCGGGTTTCAATTGTGGACAAGACCATCGCAAATTCCCGCAGGCGCGAACAATGCCCACATCGTGATGGATTCCAACAACCATGGGGTGTTTATCAAAGGTGGTGGTAAGTTTTCCATGCGGTATGCCGGCTTCGACTACACCGGCGTGACGACGGCTGCGGTGAACAATTGGTATCACCTGATGGTCGTGCGTCCTTTTGGCCCTGGTAGTGGTTCGATACTTTATGTCAACGGCGTGGCGGAAGCGGCGGACACGGGGCTCTATCTTGGCGAACAAGACCTCACCGCTGAAGAAGTGCTTCTTCCCGCCGAGATAGACGACAGTGCACTAGTGATCGGTGCCAATACGGCTGAATCCTCAGGTCAGATCGGACAGAACAGCTACTATAGTGGAATCGTCGATGACCTACAGATGTTTGTCATGGGCTACAACAACTCAGCTGATTACGGGGAGTTTCTCTTCGAGCGAGACAACAGTTACGCCGCGTTTTTCAAACCTGCTGTCGCTGGTGATGTCACCGGAGATGGCCAAGTAACAATCGCGGACGTCAACGTCTTCGCCTCGAATTGGCTGTATGAAAAGCGATTGACTTGGTTGCATCAAGGTCTGGAGACCGATGAACGATCGCTGAGAGTGGGCGATCTGAGCACTCGTGCCTTGGGCGATTTTGACTTTAGTGGCAGGATCGACCTGGGAGACTGGGAAGTTTTGAACGATGCCAGCCCAACCCTAGCTGCATTGGCCATGGCACGAATTCAAGGAGTGCCGGAGCCCGCTGGCATGACAATGGCCGTTTTTGCCCTGTCGAGCCTGATCTTTCGACGCAGGAAAGAGCATTTCCGTGGCTAAGGAATTTTGCGCATGCGGGCAACGATCTTGCGCGGCAAATACTGCCTTCCTTGACCCAAAATCGGATAAAAAAACATAAACACGCTGTCGAGCATCGCCTGACAACAGCAACAGTACGACAGGATTCGTGCAGAATCTATCACAAGGAGCCTGAGAACATGGATCGCCAACAAGTTGTCGACGGAACACCCGCTCGTTTCTCCAAAAGTAACGATGGTTTTACTCTGGTTGAACTCTTGGTCGTGATCGCCATTATTGGGGTGCTGGTGGCCTTGTTGCTCCCTGCCATTCAAGCGGCACGCGAAGCCGCGCGGCGGTCGCAATGCACCAACAACATGAAACAAATTGGCTTGGGGCTGCAAAATTATTATAGTGCCACGGGCCACTTCCCTCCCGGCGCTTTGATGTTCGAGGGGAGCGCTTGGAGCATCTATCTTTTGCCTTATTTGGAACAAGGTGCTGCTTTTGCTGGCCTTGAGATCGGCGAAACCAGAGCTGGAAACAATCAATGGGCTAGTGAGAACGAGTACACTGACGCCACCAAACTTGGTCCCGATTACCGAAATGTTCAGATCATCGAGACCGTGATCGACACCTATCGGTGTCCCTCCATGGGGTTGCCAGCTCATCAACTCGACAGAAGCAGCGTCGGCTGGTGGGTCATGAATCGGGTGCCAGCCTCCTACATCGGTGTAGCTACGGGACTCCAGCGCAAGCAGTTCCCCTCCTACTTTCTCCGTGGTAGGGAGGCTCCCCCCGAAGCAGCATTTTATCAAGGAGCTGATGGCGTGCTTTATGGTATTCATAAAGACGAAGATTCCTCTGACAAAGGAATGAAAATCCAGCGCATCGAAGATGGCACTTCAAATACCGTGATCGTGGGTGAAACTTGGCACGATATCGTCACGGAGGAGAAATTTGGCCCGAACGGCGAACCTGCTGCGGGCAATCGCAAGGATCATTGGTGGGGAGGAAGTGACGATATTGATACCACGCTTGGAAATAACGACGTGCGCGATCTCTCCGAGTTTCTCGGTTCAACGGCAGTAGCAATCAATTATCATCGTACCCCCGAAGAGAATCAGAAGTTCTGTCAATCTTCGACGGATTCACGTTGCCAAGCCTTGCAACTGGCCTTTGGCAGCGAGCACCCTCAATCCGTCAACATGAGTTTCTGCGATGGTCACGTGGAAAATGTCGCGGAAGATGTCGATGAGAAAGTGTGGAGCGATTACGGAACTCGAGCTAGTCAGACCTTAACTGGTGGCGGTGGGGATCCTTTTGGGAATTAGCATTTGAAGATTGCCTACCCCGCTAAAGCACTGGCCAGTTTGTCACAGAATTCATCGCATACGCTTTCGTCGTGAGCACACGACAGATACAGCTTCGTGCCCATCGGATTCAGAAAAATGCCATCGGCAAATAGTCGCAGCATAACCTGCCGCGCAAATCTCTTATCGCGATGTTGGCTGGAGCGGTAGTCTCGCACGGCCTGACTGGTAAAGGCAATTTGTGCCAGCGGCCCATCGCCCAACACGACAGCTTGAATGTCGCGCTCGAACAGCACTTTCCTCATGCTCTCGCGCAGATAGTTACCCAGAGCGTGTAAACGGCTGTATGTTCTTTCCTGTCGAAAGACCCGTAAAGCAGCGAATGCTGCAGTCGTGCTTACGGGATTACCACCTAGCGTGGAAGCGACCCACACATAGGTCTCGTTGCTGCCCAAGCGGCGTTCTTCAACAAGCTCCATAATGTCGGACCGGCCACCAAATGCTCCGATCGGGAAGCCACCTCCCAACGCCTTGCCATAAGCCACCAGATCGGGCGTGACGCCATAGTATTCTTGGGCTCCACCATACGCTAAACGGAAACCCGTCACGACCTCATCGAAGATTAAGAGAATTCCCAGGTTCGCACAAATTTGCCGTAGCTTTGGCAAGAAATCTGGCTCGGGAGAAACACACCGCTGCAAAGGTTCGACGATAACGGCGGCGATTTCCTTTTGATACCGCTCCAGGATTCCCTGCGTGGTTGCCAAATCGTTGAAGGGGGCCACAAGCACGTCTCGCTCGCTATCAGCCGTAAGGCCGGCGGAACTTGCAATGCCTTGCGGAAAAGGGGATTTCTCCGCAGGGAAAAGACTCATCACCCCCACATCGTGCGAGCCGTGATAGGCACCTTCAAATTTGAGCACCTTCGACTTTCTCGTGTAGGCACGCGCGAGACGCAAGCAATACATCGTCGCTTCGGTGCCTGAGGCGCAAAATCGTACGGTGTCACAAGCAGGACTTAACCGAATAAGTTCCTCGGCCAGACAGAGCGATTGCTCGGTGATGTAAGCAAAATTGGCCCCACGCGAAAGTTGCTCTGCCACAGCCGTTGTGATTTCAGGATGAGCATGTCCCACGAGCACAGAACCCCAACCCATGGAAAAATCGAGCATAGATTCGCCTGCCGAGGTCCACAGCCGACATCCTTCCCCACGCACAATCACGCGTGACAATTCCGGAGGAAGATTGAATTCACCATTGCTACCGGCAGGAAATGCGGCGAGCGATCTGGCTTGCAGAGTATTCATCAGAGGCAACCTGGCGGTGATGTGACATAAGATTTAGCGGTAACATGACTCAGAATTCAAGATAACAACCACTGGCGATTTCATGCCACCCTGGCTGCGCATCGCAAGGGTAAAGATTGCGCACATCGTCGCGCGACGACGATTAAGGAGTCGTTGTCAAAACGGAGTCGGGCGTGGTCTTGGATTCGTCCGAATCAGAGGCCACGCGTTCGCGCAGATGCTGTTTGCGAAAAGCCGAGGGTGTTGTTTGCAGTTCGCGTCGAAAAGCGCGGGTCAACAGTTCTGGCCGATCGAATCCGCAAGCCGACGCAATTCGAGGCATCGGCCACGACGAGTCACAGAGTAATTGCACGGCCTGTTCGACACGGACCCTGCGAATTTCCTCGGCTGGAGATCGCCCCAAGCATTTCCGGAAGCCTTTTTCCAGTCCACGGCGGCTGATCGGAATTTCTTTTAAGATGTCGTTCACCTGGATACGACGGTGATAGTTACGCTTGATGAATTGCATCGAAGCCGCCAACAAATCATCTTCCATAGCAATGGTGTCAGTGGATTGGCGGGTGATAATGCGGCTAGCCGGTAAGAGTATTGGTTCAAGGGGTACATTTTCGCCAGCCATGAGTCGAGAAAGCAATTTCCCCGCTGTCCACCCTACATGGTGGGGAGAATGATCAATACTGGAAAGTTGCGGTTTGGAAATCGTGCAACTCAGCAGATCATGCTCTCCCCCCAAAACCGCCACTTCATGGGGAACTTGAATCGATCCAAGTTGACAGGCCTCGGTAATCTGCCGTGCCTGCAAAGAATCAAAGGCAAGTAGTCCAATAGGTTTCGGCAATTGTCTAAGCCATTCGATTAGTGCATCTAGGTCTTCGGCAGGGGGCAGAAATCCCTCGGGATCACAGTGAGGGGAATGCCAATGACAACTGTATGATTTCTTACGTAAGGCCGAAACAAAAGCTTCTCCTAAGTGATCAACATAGTCAGGGCGTAGCGACGAGCCGCAATAGGCGAACTGCCGAAAGCCACGATCAATAAAGTATTTTGCGGCTAACTCAGCCACGGAGACTTCGTCACAGGTGCAGCGGGCAATCGAATCGCCACCGTGACGAAACCAAGAGACGTCAACTGCCGGAATTTTCCTGGTGACAACCTGCTCGACCAACGTACGGCTCGTGATCCGCGCGATCACACCATCGCCGTTCCAACGCACAGGCAGCAGCATTTGATCGTATTTGCCCCTTGGACCCAGCGAGAAGTGCCATTCTTCGTGAGTATGGGCATAGTCGGCAATGCCCTCGATCAATCCCGATCCCCAGGTCGTGGCCGTGTCAATCAGCAAGGCGACGCGTTTTCTGATAGCCATACCTTGGATACTTCCTAACTTTGGCAGTCGAACCTGCAAAAAGTCGAGCCGAGACAATTCTATCATAGCCGCCGGGGGCAGTGGAGTAGATCGTCGCTAAGGCGTCTTAACAGAAGTTTCATCAATGCCGCCTAATTTCGCTGCAAGCCACATGGTGCATGGCGTTGAATTTGGGATACCGTGATTCGTCGTAGGTATTCCGCTCGTGAGGGTGGAGCAATTCAGGTTCCTTGCCTGGGCTGAGCTTACTTCATGGCCGAAATCAAATTACCGCTGCAACATGCTTTGCGCGGCGAGCAAACAATCTATGAGACGGGACATTAATCAATGAATACAGTTAATAGCAGCGATTCCAATCTTCGACCCCTTTTGCGCATTCCGTACTTTACTACAACTACCTACGGTCACATGAAAATCACCGTCATTCCGAGGAAGCCCTCGAGGAAAAAGTCATACTGGCGGAATGAACGTATCGTCCGCAAGATTCTCTCCCCAGCAATGCCAAGGTCTCGCTCAAAGTGGGAGGGCCTCCCATCGTTTCTCACTTCCAGGAACTTGAGCGAGATAGCTTGCCGGTCTTGCTCGAAGGGAAAGCGCTGACCGAGCGAATTCGTGGACTGATTGATCCCGCTAACTTGCCCTGCGACTCGTTCACAGTAGAAGTCTGGCTCAAAGATCATGTCGATCAGTCGGTTGTTGAACTGGCTCTGATTGCAGCCTGACCTGCCACCGGGTAAATCGGCATGGATGGCCCACGCCGACCAGTCTTTACACAACTCTGTCTCGCCTGCTCCCGCAGGAGTTCTGTCGCCTTTGCCTACTTATCTGGTGGATAGCCATGCTTGCGTAGGATCCGCTTGATGATGACCCGCATGTTGGCCCGGACATTGTCGCGGACTCTCTAATCGATCGTGACATCGTTCCGTACCGATTGTCCCAACTCCTGAGCGATGAGTCGTAACGTGTGGTCGCCCAATACGGCAGCCGAAAAGTCGTTCATATCTAGAGCGTCTCAAACGCGAGCCCGTCGTCTATGCGGCTCGGCGCGTGGTTGTTGCTTAAATTTCTTGGGTGAGGTCGTCGTGGTCGAACATAAATCTCATGCGTTCTCGACGGCCGCTGAGTCGGCGCACGCCCGTGCGGAAGGCCTGACCAGGTCATCGAGGGACGCATACAGGACGTTGGCCAGGATCGTTCGCTTGAGATGGCCCCACAAACGTTCGATCAGATTGAGACTCGGACAGTATGGCGGTAATCAGTAGATTTCGATCTGGTCACGATAGACGGCCAGCCAGGCGAGTACCGCCTTGGTCGTGTGGAAGCGGCCATTGTCGCACACGAGGATGATCTTCCGGCCCGCTTATTTTTTCACCAACGTCCTCAAGGACACGAGGAACAAGTTCCCGCACTTGGTCGCCTCGAGCGTGTAAGTCAGTTTGCTCGTCTTTTATTCCGCGCCGCCGTAAACTATTTGCTTCTCGTTCTTGCCCGAGGCTGTAACTGCCGGTTGCCGTCCGAGTCGCGCCCACATCCAAGAGAGCGTCTGATGGAGGTAAATTTCCATCTCATCCTGGTAGATCAAGACGGCAGTGCTATCTTCGGCCAACGCCCCCTTTTCATGGTCTTGAGCTTCTGACGGGCCTTGTCGTAGTCCACCTCATCCCGCTTGAGTGCGCCGTTTAACGGGGCTGGTCACTTTCCCGCGAAGTGCTTCGATTAATTACACAAGAGTAAGGACGCCTTGGTCGACTGAGTGGTCTTGGATTCGAGAGGGAACTATTCCAAGGGACAAGAATAGTACGCAGAGGAAGGGTTCTGGGGTCTACTTGGTGAGGGAACTCCATGACACCACTTTGAAAAACACAAACAAAAGTGCAAAGTTAGGGTGACACACTCTGCCCTTCCCTTACCTCCACTGTTGACCAAATTGCTCCGTGATTATTTTGGGTGGACTACAGACTGGACAACAACTGGTGTCGCTAGGCGTCGCGGAATGTCGATTGTTGGCATCGAAACCGCTTGCAAGCGAGCTATCGCAAATTACGTCGTGACGGGACATTTCCGTCGATGACATGATTTGGCACTTTGAGTCGAAATCTGTCAGCATGGCTTGTTGGCTGGCTTTGCCGCCTCCGAAGCCGAAGGTTAGTGGTTCGAACCCACTCGGGGATACTTTCTAGAAGGGCATTTGCTGTCCGCACTTGAGCTTAGCTGGAGTGCTGGTTGGACTACAGGCCAGGATCAAAATACTCTCGGGGCCATCAGTCCGAGTCTGTTCGCGTGTCGATCGATGAAGCCGCGCCGAGGTTGAACGACTCTACTGATCGAAAACGAGAAGAGGGAAAGATTACTTCGTGAGGCACCAAGGTCAATCTTGCGGCGGGGCAGCTGGCGGCTGCACATAAATTCGGACGTCATCCAATAAGACTCTCGAACCCCAACAGCTTTCAAAGCCAATAAATCCTGACTGCAGCAACTGCGATTTGGTCGGTTGCTGTAAGGTTCGACGAATCGTGGGATGGGCCCTGTCCTGTATCGTCAGCGCTACGGTTTGCCCATCATCTGCCAAGCAGAAATTGTAAGCACGCGATTCTGGCTTGATCTCCAAGCTTGCACCGGAAAGAAACGATAGCGTATTGGCTGTGGGTTTCTCATGGATTTCTAGGAGATGGTCTTGGCGGGTTGCGGCCGGCCAAAAGTTCGAGCGAACACCCGTACTCAGTGCCGATATCGCCCACTCTGGACCAACGCCGTACTCATCGTCAGAGCGCGTCAAAACGGCAAAGGAACCTCCGTAACCATGCAGAAAATTCTTATCGAATTCAATTCTGCCTAGCACATAGAGCTTGCCCTCCGCAGGCTTGAATTGCCGACGAGTGAGTAGATAGGGCCGCGGATGAAACGTGTCGATGTGATTTGACGTGGAAGACTTGCCCAGTGATACGCTCCCCTGATCTTGAATCACATCGCCTAACGATTTCCAGAATGTGGCATTGATGGTTTCGTGGTTAAAATTGTCTTCGACAACCAACCTAGCATTTGTCGGTACGAGGTCGTTTAAGAGGTTTGATTGCTTATCCGTATCCGTTACCGTGTCCGTGGACAGACGGTTCTTTTCAGACCCACGCAAATTGGGGAAGTGGTTAGCCAAGCTTCCGGCAGGGGCTTCTTGGAAGACTCGAACGCGATCAACGATGGTCATACCCTCATCCCAACCTTCCAGAGCAACATGATTTTCGTATCCCCGGAAAAGCGAACGGCAGGTGACCGTCTTGCTAACAGAAGGATTGTGGACCTGCGAAACCGTGAAGCTCACGTTCACACCATCATCGCGCATCACCAGTCGATAAAGCGTGTTTTCTTCGGGGCGAACAAAACCTCCCCAGGAGATGCCTGTCAACTCGCGATCTCGCTCGTACTTTGTTGCCGTCTCCAAGAGACCATCTAGGGCATCCGTTGCTGCCCTAAAATTGCAACGGACGCAAGTGGCTAAAACGTTTTTCCATGGCCGATTCATCTTCGTCCGCTCATCTTCACTACGCGTTAGTATGGAAAATGAGGGTTCATCCCGCGGAGTAAGGTGTGGAAATCGGAGATCGCAGATAATCGTCACGGGACCATTCGTAGGATCAAGCTGCTCCGAAGCTATCAAATAAGGTTGGGCAGCGAGCTGGCGGTCCCCTCCGAAAACAAATCCCCCCGCCGCAGGGCGGACATCCCCCAGAATTTTCCACTGTTTTGCATCAACCGAATCGATTTGAAGACCAGTACTTTGCGCAGCATTACTCGGGAGCTCATCAATATCCGACCGAGAAAAACTTGCCAGGGAAAAAGGAAGCCGACGGGCATCTGCCTTCAGTGGTTTCAACATTTCGTTGCTCCACTGTAGAGCGCGCCCCTGAGACAGCTCGAACTTCCCTTCCCGCGATCCAGCGGTTCTGCTCGGGAATGCTTCGACCTTGCCTTCAAAGACACTGACTTCCGAGACGCCAAAATCATCCACGACGACTCCGAATTGAGTGCCCAAATCGATCACGGTTCCATTGGGCGTTTCGATCTTAAAACCGTGTCCTACCTTTGGCACCGACGCCATTAATCCACCGCGTCGCAACTCACCGCCCCCGCTCCTCAAGACGAAATCGGCAGGGCCAATCAAGAGTAATTTGACGCCCGTTTCGTAGACCAACTCGATTTCCCCTTGAGCCAAGCTTAACTTGTCGCCAACACGGATAACCGAGTGAACCGTATAAGATTCGTTCGGATTGATCCAATGGGCATTCGCGGAAACACTATTGACCCGAGCGACTTGTGCCGAAAGCGAGGGTATGCGGTCCGAAGGTAATGAGGGATTGTTGTTCGCCGCGAGTTTCGCCACGGGCCTGTCTCGGTGGGCACTCCAAAAATTCAAGGAATAGATGGCTGCGGAAAGGAGCAAGAAACCGACGAGTGCCGCGCGCACGAGCGCGACCAGAGGACGCGCGTGCGTTGGTCCATGCAATTTAGTGATTGGCAAGGCAACACGATTGACGAGCTGGTCGCCAAACTCTTCGATTCCCTGAGCCGCCTGATTGCCTGCCGTGGTAATGAGCGAGCTATGCAGGGCAATATAGCGCAGGTAACACTTTCGCAATGGAGTGCTTTGTCCCAACAACTGATTGAGGCGTACGCGATGACTCTCGGTCAACAAGCCATCGCAAGCGGAGCCGACCAATTGGTACAACTCCTCCACGGCGTGCTCGTCGGATCCCAGTCGGTTTGAATTGTTATTAGCACTCATAATTACCACATATTACCACCGCATAGCAGTGATTTTACTCGAAAGAATTGCCCGCCAGTCGCCGTTCGACACATTCCAGAAGCATGCGCCGAATCTTTCCTAGCAATTTGGACAAGGAATTAGCCGATCGACCGATTTCCGCCGCTAACTCCCCGACACTGGCATTGGGTTGATAACGACGCCTGATCAAAGAGCGATTCCTCTCGGTAAGTCTGTCAAGACAATAGGCCAGCGCTTCCAGAGAAGCCGATGGATCGAACTCGCGCCCCATGGCCTCGTCGCTGAGCTTTTCCAGGACGGCATCATCCAGCAGTTTGGCAGAGCGTCCCATCCGCTCGCGATATTTCATGGCCTGAAGTCGCGCGATCGCACAAGCCCAAGCATAAAAATTAGTACCCGGCTGATAGGTATCAAACTTTTCCCACAATACAAGGCTGGCCTCCTGCAGGACATCGGCCGCATCGTTGGGTGAGGGTAACAGCGCCATCAAGAAAAACTGCAATCTCGGGTAAGATCGAGAATACAACTCAACAAACTCGGCCACCCGATCCCCAGTTTTAATTTTGCCCGGTCCGTTAGGCCTATCGATCATCGCCATAATCATTTCCACGGCTGGCACAGGCAATCCCCAACGACCTCTCCCTAGCTCGACTACTCGGACCATCTGCTAAGTCCTTAATAGTGAATACGCTGAGAAGCGAAAATGTGAACCCTAAACTTGCAAAATGTCTACGTTCTTTTTGCCGAGATCAAAAATAAAAGAAAAAAACTAGCGGTGGGGTGCTTCCCAGGAGAGAATATTTGGAAAAAGCTTCGACATAATCATACACGCTGCAAGCACTTAGGAAACATTTCCAAAATAATCGCCATTTTCATGCTCACATTTCGACCACGAGTTGGATTACATATTAGGGCAGGCTCCAATTGGGCCAACATTCCGGGTTCGGTGAATTGGGCCAAATTTGGTGAATTAGCTTCGTTGGGGGTTCTATCGAGGCGTTGTTTTTCTCGCGGCAGTTACAGACTGCGAAAGTCTCGGAGAACAATCTTTTCGTCGTGGTCTGGGACTTTGGGTCAATACGCACCCGTACTTAAGATCAGGCAAGTGTAGCCTATTAGATCAGGAATCTTGTCAAGGGATGGGCGTTTAAGAGAGTTTTTTTCTGGTTTATTAAGCGGTCTCTTTTACCAACTCGTGTTTCTGGAGGGAATGACTAATGATGTGCCGAATAATGTGTTTGGGATTGGTGTTTGCCTGGGGGCTTAGCGTCACCGGCAGTGCCTACGCAGCAGGTGGGGTAACTATTGTCGATCCGTTGACCTCGCCCAACCCGGGGACTTTTACGACGGACAGCGGCTCCGACCCCCTAGACATAGTTTATGATGCCGCTGGGGCGCATATTGGCGGGACTATCCCTGGGGATGCTGGCCGGAATTATGTGCGGACGATTGTCGATAACTTCGCCCAGGCTCTGTCGTTTACGGCGGAGATTACTTTTGAGACGACTTCAGATGACCAATCCGTCTTTTTTGGCGTGGGTGCAGGTCAGAAAGCTTTGTTCGGCACGCCCGACTGGAGCACGCTGCTTTCCTCGGCGTCATTTTGGCCAGAGTCCGGCAACAATAAGTTTACTCGGTTCCGCACCCAGAACGACCACAATTCGTTTGGAGACACCGGCGTGGCCGGCTTCGATCCTGGCACCCATCGGTTCCGCATGACTTATGACAAGACTACCCAGCGACTGCTTGGCGAAATCGACTTGAATTATGCCGGCGGTCCATTCGTGGCCGACCCCATGACGACCAATTTTCCGATCGTGGTGGGCGCGCTGTTTGTCGACAATGACCCTAGCGGCAATAACGGCCCTGGTTGGCTGGTTGATCCGTCAAGAATTTTCTTCGGGGGTGACGATGGTGCGACCTTCCGCGATCTGGTGATCCATTGCGTGCCTGAGCCTACCACGGGAATCGTCCTGTTGTTAGGCATGGCCACATTGGCCTTGGGGCGCCATCGCGGAATGTGATAGGAAATTTATATCTACGTGGCGATACGTGGGAGAGCGCTTTTTTCTGCGCGATTCCCTTCCAGAATGGAATGATTGAGCGTTTGAAAAAATAGAGAGAAGCACGCGGCAGTCGATTGCGCGTTGTTGATCGGCTGCTGCATTTTCTCGCTTTCGAGAGGTAATTTTCAAATATGAAACAGAACAAGACTTTTTTGCTTTGCTGTGGGGGAGCTTTGTCGCTCGCGCTCTTGCTGGCACCGGCGGCACCGGCGGCAACCTCGTTTTCCAATTCTCTCACCGGGTTTACCGGTAATTCGACATTAGCCGGTACTCAAGCGGCCGTGGATGCCGCTGGGTTTAGTTTTTTTAGCATCGAGGGACTGGACGCGGAATTTACGATGGATCCAACCGTGGCGTTTGACGCTAACGGCGCGGCGTTTGGCACCTTATATGGCGGCGACGGTGGCCGCAATTACATGCGGACATTGCAATCTGACTATGCCACGGTCAATTTCACCGCCGAGATTACCGTTGTGGCTCCGGATCTTGCCGCCATGGATAATTTCCTGGGGCTGGGGACCGGCGACACTGCCCTATTTGGCTTTCCCGACTGGAGTACGCAGTTCTCCTCGGTGCTTGTCCTGCCGGAGATCACCGATCTCGGTGCCCCTTTGTTGACGACCTTCAGAACACAGAATGATATTAACCAGTTTGTTAATACCGATGTCCCGGCGATGACAAATGGTACTCACCGGGTACAGCTTGCGTTTGATGCCACGGCCATGACCGCCAACTTTTCCATTGATTTGAATTATGCGGGCGGTGCTTTTGTGGCCGACGCGGCAGCTCCCTCGATCGACGTCAGCACCCTGTATGCCGTCGATGGTTGGCCTGCGGAGCCATCGAGAATCTATTTTGGCGGTGACGATAGCGTGATCATCAAGGATTTCTCGGTGACCGTGGAAGATGCTGGTGTGCCAGGCGATTTTGACGGCGATGATGACGTGGATGGTCGAGACTTCCTCGCTTGGCAACGGGGCCTCTCTCCAACTCCATTCAGTGCCGCTGATCTCGCGGAATGGCAAGGTGCCTACAACGGTGGTTTGCTTTCCGCCGCGGTTGTTCCCGAGCCCTCGGCCGCCTTGATGATGCTGCTGGGTTTCTTGGTAACGCGCCGATTCGGTCGTAAAAGGTAGATTGGCCAACAGCAGAAACGCGCTTGGCGTTTCTGCTGCTGGGGCAGCAGTCCGCCTGGGAGGGGGTCGCATCGATTTCTCTCTCAGGTCGGGCTTATTTCAGCCTACTGATATGAGCAGTCGACGAGGTTCACTTTTCGAATTTTGAATTTATCATCAGCACATTGAAGAGTGGCATAATATGGCAAACAAAGCGATATATCGGATATCTCGGAAGCCTAACGGGTATCCCCGGCCCCTACGCGGTTTTACCCTCGTCGAGCTGTTGGTGGTGATTGCCATCATAGGAGTACTCGTCGCCCTCTTGCTCCCGGCCATTCAAGCAGCCCGCGAGGCAGCGCGGCGGGCATCCTGCGCGAACAATCTCAAGAATATTGCCTTGGCGGTTTTGAATTATGAATCGACGAATAAGATTTTCCCCACCGGCGAGGGTTGGGATAGAAGCTACACGGATGAAGAACAGAATGTTGTCGATGCACTCGCAGCATCTGGCCAATGGTTGAGCGGCAAAAGCTGGATTCTCACCATTCTGCCTCAGCTCGAGCAAGGCGCACTATACGACCGGTTCGCCGCTGGAGGAGCTTTCGATCACAAGGGGCCGTTCAAGACAGGATTCATCAACAATCCCAAAGAAGGCTTCGGACTGACATCCAAGAGCGCTGATGGCTCAATTAGGGTACCCGAGTTGATGAAAACTCAACTGCCTATCTTGGCTTGCCCCTCTGATGAAACTGTCAAGGATCTCAATGAAAGTCATTTTCAATGGAAAGGCTTCGGCGTGGCCAGAACGAGCTATACGGGTGTGGCCGACGACACTTGGCTGGACCTTGAGGACTTACTCCATAACGACGCTTCACCGTATCCAAGCGGGCGTTACGAGTATGTTTCTTATCAACCAACGCCTGCCCCTAATGAACGTGACTGCCACCGTGGCACCCGTTGCCGTGGGATCTTTTTTCGGAATACCTGGCTTAATCCTATCAAGTTGGCCAGTATTACCGACGGAACGAGCAAGACGTTTATGATTGGCGAAGACGTGCCGGGCTACAACCGCCATTCCGCCGCGTTCTATTCCAACGGAGATTGGTCTTCGTGCAATATTCCTCTCAACTTTCTATTAAATCTCACCGTCGAAGAAGTCTTGGGCAGTAACGATTTTGGTCCCCAACAGGGCTTCCGCAGTCGGCATCCTGGGGGCGTGCATTTCGCAGCGTGCGACGGTTCGGTTCGCTATGTCTCGGATTCCGGTGACAATACTGCCTTTCGAGTGAGTTGTACCCGAGACGGCCAGGAAGTCGCTGGCGAACTTGAATAGGTCATTAGGCTTTGTGATTCGTGAAAAGAATTAAATTGGCTCGTTGCATGCATCGCTATCGAAAAGTTGCTCCTGGCAATTGCTTGCTTAAGCAAGGATTTCAAGTCTTTATCTTGACTGTCGTCGCGTCGTTCTTGGGTTGCGGCAATGGTCGACCGACTTTGAGCGGTATTATCACACTTGACGGAAAGCCGCTCGGTGCCACGGAAGGCGTTCGCGTGACCATCATGTTTTATCCGGAAGGGGGAGGTGCTCCGGCTGGGGCATTAGCAGATGCGAATGGAAGATACATACTTTCGACCGGACAACAAGAGGGCATAGCCGAGGGTCGCTATGTGGCCATCATTTCCGCGACGGAATCAACTCCCTCTGCATCCCCAGGAGGCGAGCCGCAAAAGCGCGTCATTACGCCAGCCAGGTACGCCGATCCCAAGCAATCGGGGCTCGCGGTGGACGTCAAACCAGGTAGCAACACTTTTGATCTCAAACTGGAATCGGGGCCTTAAGGCTGAGTGTCAGTCATGAATAATGCTTAGCTTCAGTAGTATTGATCCACACCTGTTGGTGTGAGGCTTGTGTCAGTTGATAGGCCCGAAGTCAGTGCATTATACGAAGTTTCTTGGCTGATCGGTAACCTCTATCAATAATAGTAAATGGGAATCATGGCGTGCAGATTCTATCAGATGGAGGAGTCTAGGTTCTGCCACATTATCGGTAAGAGAATTCGTTTTCAGGCATTTCAATATTCTTGAAAGCATAGATTTGCGAGCCGACAAGGCATGTCTCGTTGAAATGGTTCTTGGCGTTTGCCGCATGCACTCGACCACTATAGAGGTGAAAAAAGAGTGGTAGTTAACTGGAATCTATCGAGTGTAGGCAATCGGGCTGGCAATCGTGGGCGCTTGCGCGCCCCCCTTGTTGTACGCTGGTTAGCGCTCTTGCTGCTCGTTCAGCATTCTGGTTCGGCAGTTGCCGTACCGACATTCACCAATGTGACCGCCGCCGTTGGCATTACGCATGCCCAGTCCTCAAGCCCCGGTACCGAACCGATGACTGGCGGTGCTGCCGCTGCCGACTTCGACGGCGATGGGTTGGTGGATTTATTTTTTACCCGCGTGGATGCGCCCGCCGTGCTCTACCGCAATACGGGCAGCGGCTTTGAAGACGTATCGATCACGGCAGGATTCACCGAGAATATACCCACAAGTGGTGCCGGCGCGGGCGACATCGACAACGACGGAGATCTCGATCTCTATGTAACGACCAGTTCTCATAACCGCTTCTACTTATACATGAACGACGGCGCCGGCCATTTCAGCGAAGAGGGAGGCTCACGTGGCGCGGCGGTCATGTCTGGAGGAACCTCAACTTGGCGAGGTATGGGTGTCGCCTTTGGGGATTACGACCGAGACGGATATCTGGACATCATGACATCCGATCATAGTCGCCCTTTTACGAACAACGGCTCCCGCTTGCTAAGAAATTTGGGAGCGACCAACCCAGGCCACTTTGGGGATGTTACGCAAGCTGCGGGATTAAATGTATTTCGGCAGTCGCTCCATGTCCAAAACACGGCTTATCGCTTTCAGCCGCAGTTTACGGATATTGACCGCGATGGCCACACGGACATCCTTTTTTCTTCCGATGATCGCACGAGCCAGTTGTTCTGGAACAACGGCGACGGCACGTTTACCGACGGAACAATCCCAGCTGGAGTGGGAACCGACAAATCGGGGATGGGTTCGGCCCTTGGCGACTACGACGGTGATGGCGACCTCGACTGGTTTATCACCGCAATCTTTGATACGACTTTTCTGGGAGTGAACCCGGGCAACCGCCTCTACCGCAACAATGGAAACCGCACGTTTACCGACGTGACGACGGCTGCGGGCGTGCGAAACTCTAGCACCGGTCAAGAGCTGAGCTGGGGCTGGGGCACCACGTTTCTCGACTACGACAACGACACGGATCAAGACCTAATGATGACCAACGGCTTCGTGGCCCTTGGCTACGGGGGCGATGACACGACACTCAAGCGGAACAACGGCGACGGCACATTTACCGATGTTTCGGTCGCATCCGGCATCACAGACATGGGACAGGGACGTGGCCTGCTCCGACTCGACTATGATACTGACGGCGATCTCGATACTTTGGTGGTTAACTATGGGGCGGCACCAATCCTCTATCGCAACGACGGCGGCAATGACGCCGATTGGTTGCGGGTGAAAACCGAAGGAACTATCTCTAACCGCGATGGCATCGGCGCGCTCATCACGGTGACGCCCGATCTGACCAGTCCAACGGATTTTCAGATCTGGGAGGTTGGCAGTGGTAGCAGCTACCTCAGTCAAGAAGAAATAACGGCCCATTTCGGCTTGGGTGATTTTTCGGGGACCATCGACTCGGTGACGATCCAGTGGCCCAGTGGTATCCTGCAACAGTTTACCGAAGTGGCTCCCAACTCGCTGTTGATGGCCCGCGAGGCCATGCTCGGTGATTTCAATGGTGATCTGATCGTCAACGAAGGCGACCTCCTCAATTGGCAATCCGAATACGGCCTCGACAACGGTCCTTTCACCGCCGATGCCGATTACGATGGCGATGTTGATGGCCGAGACTACCTGATTTGGCAAAGACAATTTGGCACTTCACTGGCACCGTTAAGCACCATAGCCTCCGTTCCAGAGCCAAGTGCCGCAGTGCTTACCTGCTGCTTGGGATTTGCTTTGATACTTTCACGCAAGAGTCATCGAGTCTTATTGTGACTGGAACATCACCACTCGGCTCCAAAATACCAAGATGAATTACCTAACCCGAATGCAAATTCAAATCTGCAGGAGTTTAGTTGTGAAGAGACATAGCGTTCATCGCGTCGGTACACTTAGTCGATTGGCCATCGCTTTTGCGCTCTTGGCAGGGTCGTCAGCACGCGGCGTGGATGTCTGGGTCACCACCGGTGACAAAAGCCAATTGCTCAAGCAACAGACGGATCTCTTATTTCAATTGGGCAGCGGCTCTGGCGGCACTCCCATTAGTGTGGTGCCCTCGACAACGTATCAAACCGTCTCCGGTTTTGGAGCCGCGATGACCGATTCGTCGGCTTGGTTGATTCAAAACGAGCTAACCGTCGCACAACGCGATAAGCTGATGCGGCAGATGTTTTCGCCCAGTTCAGGTATCGGACTCAACTATCTGCGAGTTCCTTGGGGGGCCTCGGATTTCACGGCGTCAGGCTACTACAGTTACAATGACAACCCCGTTGGTGGAACCGATGAATTTCAGAATCAATTCTCCATCGCGCACGACCAAGCGTACATTATTCCAAGGCTTCAACAGGCCTTGGCGCTTAATTCCGATTTGAAAATGATGGGCTCTCCGTGGAGTGCGCCGGGCTGGATGAAAACCAATGGCTCGATGGTTGGTGGCGGGGCGTCGTTAAAAACTCAATGGGAAGCATCGTATGCGCTTTATCTGACGAAAATCATGCAGGCCTACGCGGATGCGGGCATCGAATTCGACACGATGAGTTTGCAAAACGAGCCTTTGCATACAAGCAACTATCCCACGATGGAGATGTCGGCCACCCAGCAGGCCAACATCATCAAAAACAATTTGGGACCGCTGATGGCCTCCGAGGGAATCACAACCAAGATTCTTGCCTACGATCACAACTGGGACAACACGGCCTACCCCATCCAAATACTGAATGATCCGGTAGCCCGCCAGTACGTTGCGGGAAGTGCGTTTCACGCTTACGGCGGTTCGGTCAGTGCCCAGACGACTGTTCACAACGCGCATCCAGACAAGGACATCTATTTCACCGAAATCACAGGCGGAAATTGGGCCACGAATTTTGGCGACAATCTTGTCTGGAATTTTCAAAACATTTTAAATGGTAGTGTACGGAATTGGTCGAAGACGGCGCTGCTCTGGAACCTCGCGCTCGATCAGAACAACGGCCCTCACCTGAATGGTTGCAGTGATTGTCGCGGAGTCGTGACGATCAACACGACCAACGGTGCGGTTACTTTCAACGAAGAATTTTATGCACTAGGTCAAGTCACGAAGGCGGTCCAACCTAACGCGACTCGCATTCAAGCCACGACCTACCCTGGGGGCGTGGATACCGTGGCATACACGAACCCTGACGGCACACAAGCACTGGTCGCCATGAATCCCAGTTCATCGACAACAACCATTCGAGTCGTTCACAGTGGCAAGCATTTTAACTACCAAATCCCCGGCAAGTCGGTTGCCACATTTTTGTGGGATGAGCACGGTGCCGATTTCGACAACGGCGGGTTCGACGATGGCGGTTTCCATTCAGGCGGAGGTTCGCTAGATACGTGGAATGCCTTCGGCAACACTATTGGCAACGTCTCGGTGGCCGATCAAGTCGTCATGGCCGGCGACAAGTCGCTGAAACTTTATGGTCAATTCAATGGCCAGCCAAATACTTCGGGAGTTGCCCAAGGAATTACTGTTGCCGCGGGGGACTACGTGAAAGCTTCCTTGGGGACTTACATTCGCTCGGCTGACAGCATTTCAGGGACAGGCAACTCGGCTCAGATGAAAATTGAGTTTTACAGCACCCATGGAGCTTCGTATGGCTCGAGCAGTTTTCTCGGAGAGTTGTTGACCACGCTTGCCGACGGCGTGACGCCAAACGATATTTGGCACAATGAGCAACTAGGAGGCATCGCACCTGCCGGTACTGTGGAAGCTCGACTCGTGCTGCAATTTCTTCAGTTAGGCAACCAATCAGGGGCTGTGCACCTCGACAGTGTGTTGTTTGGAGTACAAGAAATGGTTTTCGCGCCTGCCGACTTCAATCGCGATGGCGAAGTGAATGGCGACGATCTCATCGTGTGGGGAGAATCTTATGGCACTAACAACGGAGCGGACGCTGACGGAGACGGCGATAGCGATGGCAGAGACTTTCTTGAATGGCAACGAAGTTTCGGTGCCAGCAGTCTTCCACTTACTACTTATCACGCCGTTCCTGAAGCCAATTCATTGGCAATTCTGTGGGTCGCCAAAGTTGTCGTTTGCTTTCTGATTGACTCGGCGCGGTTTCATTTTCCTCGCATGCCAAGTCGATGACCTGCTTTCATGCACCTGAGAATGTTTGGCCCAGCCCATGAACCTGCACCCAAGTTATATGGACTTGGACACCTTCACGCTCCTGATTCTGCACAGAACCAATATGAAAATGTGCAATCGTACTTTTGTTACCAGCGGCGAACGAGCGAAAGGGGTCGTTTTTTTTCTGGGACACATCCATGTGGTCGAAGGTTTTCGCGCTCCTCGAACCAGAGGGCATGAAACATCATGCAAAAATATTTCTCTCCAGTGATCTGCATCAAGGGGAGATGGTCGAATTTGTGGAACGCGAACTGTTGACCGAGACATGGATGAGAGCCATGTCGCCTCGGGATCAGGCCGCGGAAAAGTCTGATCGACCCGACCACGGCCCTCTAGGGGCCTACGATGCTTGGCCGGCATTCACGGCTGAAATCATGTGCATGCTGGGAGCTTGGCAACCAGGCGTAAAAATTTTAACTGATACTCAAGCCGCGCTTTATGAAGGTGTCTACGGCCAATCGCGCGAGTTTTATGGCGAGAATCGGATGAAGCGAGACTCACCAGTTCGTATTGCCATGCGCGGGGCCTGCATGAGAGAAAGTGTTGGGGGAGGCGCATTTGCTGAAATGATCATAGGGACGTTGTTTGGATTCCGTCCCGAAGAGGGAAAGCCACTGTCACTCT
Organism: Bythopirellula sp.; assembly: GCA_034439695.1. Taxonomy (GTDB): domain Bacteria; phylum Planctomycetota; class Planctomycetia; order Pirellulales; family Lacipirellulaceae; genus Bythopirellula. The sequence goes on from JAWXAV010000173.1 coordinate 29,519, forward strand.
ATGAGCCTCAAATTGATCGCGGTTTCGAAGGTCAACTACTGAACGTCAGGCACGACAATCGATTACTTCACAATACAAGTAACCGCGATGGTGTCAGCTTCAGTTACCACGAGTAACGAAGCAAGAAGAATCACCACGATGACCGTCGAGATACCTGCAACCACGAGTAACAAAATTAATCACCATGGGGATTCCAAAATGGATGGATCGTCCGCAATTGCACCTAAGCGACTTTGTCCTTGCGGCAGCGTGCCATGGCCAAGGCACATAAGAGGAACACAACACCGCACAGCGACATGGGCTCAGGAACCACGACGGCACTTAGCGGCGCGCCGGTAAATTCTCTCTGCCAAATCAAGAAGTCGCGCCCCGTGACGAAACCATCGCCGTCGGCATCGCCCATCGAATTGTTGCCAGCGCTGCCGTATTTTGTTTGCCAAATCAGTAAATCTTGGCCGTTCACGAACGTGTCCTGGTTGAAATCGGCACTCAACACGAGTGCATCGGCAAAGGCCGCCAGTAAATCCGTGCGGAACTGGCCGACATAGCCGCGCATGTTCGCATCGGACGCCGTCACGGGAGCTTGCCCCAGCAGGTTGACCCACGTGTCGGCAATGACCTCAAGATCGACGGTGTTGACAAGATTCACATCGACAGCGTCGATGGCGTAATTCGGATCAATACTGGCAAAATCGCCGTTGATCCAAGTCTCCATGGTTTGCCCAGGCAAGGTGTAATAGTTGAGAGACATGATATCAAGATCGAGAAAATCAACGGCACCGTCGAAGTTCGCGTCGCCGTCTTTGATATCAGCAAACTGCTGAAGAACCTTCACGTCTTTCCAATCGACCACTGTCGGGCCATTGGTGACATGCTCATAGCGCATATCCACGGCATCGAAAACCAGCACCGCGTTGCCATTGAGATCAAACTTGTAGTTGGCTAAATCGGCTGCGGTGCCGCGAGTGCGAAGCGCCGAGGAGAGCAGAGTGAAGTCCGCAGCATCTAAGTCATTGTCCCTATCAAAATCACCTGTCTTGTAGGCTCGAATGCCGATCGGTGCATCAAAAGCTTCATCCGTGAAAATGATTTCATTGACGGCAAAGCCGGGGGTTGTTGAAGTTCGGACTTGCATGTCCAGCACATTATCATTCAAACCTAAACCATTTGCCATTTGGAATTCGTTGTGCTCAGCTTCGCTGGCCACCTTGGCAAGTCGGCCCTGGGTGTCGTAGACGTAGACCCCGTCGGTACCCGTTTCGTGAAAATAGAGATTGCCCACGGCGTCGCTCGCCAACGAAAGATATTGCGGGGCACTGTCTCCCACGTATTCCGCGAAAGAACGAAAATCGGCCTCGGTAAACAAGGGGGTGGGCTGGGCCATGCTCGATGCGCCAGTATCAAGGTAAATATTGATCCCACCATTATTGCCGCCATCGGCCGACCCCTCGACAAGGATCTGATCGCCCGTCGCAAGATTGGTGGGGTCAAGGTCGCGCACAGAAGTGTGAATGACCGCTGGCTCGCTATTGATTCGGCCACCCGACTCGTTACTCTTGGTGCCGATCCAAATACGCGTGGCCACGTGCTCTTGAGTGGCATCAATGCGATAGATGCCGCCGGTGTTTGCTCCGGCGTCGATGGCGTAAATCGATTGACCATTGCTGGACCAGGCAAAGGAGCGACCGAAGTTGTCGCTGCCCCCGTCTCTAAGTCCAAACTGTCGTTGCCAGATCAGGAAGTCGCGCCCCTCCGCCACACCGTTGCCATTTGCGTCGCCCGTTGCGCCGGTAGCGGCCGAGCCATAATTGGCTTGCCAAATCTGTAGATCAGTACCCTCGACTTGTCGATTGCCATTGAAATCCGCCGTCAAAGATTCGGCCGTGGCATCTTGAAGATCCTGCTCGCTAAAGACAACCGTGAAGGCATCGTTCCAATCGGTAACTCCGTGGGCACCAAACACAAGAGTTGGCCCAGTGCCCGTAAAATCGTTGTTCGCTGCGTTGGCAAAGTCAGGCTGCTGGGTGGTCGCGCCGTTGACTCCACCAAAAGGGTTGTCGACTTTACGCAGATCGTAGCGGATGAGCTTCTTGGTCGCGTCCAAACGCTGGGTACCATTCGGCTCGGCGATTACGCCCATGGCGTCGGAGATAAACGCCAATTCGCCAGGCTGATAAGTTTTCTGCGTGGTGCCTCCCATTCCGGTGGGGATGGTGATTGTCAGCGGAGCGGGATTCAACAGAAAACTCGCCGGTATACCTGAAGAAGGACCGCCCCATCCAGGATGTGTTAATCCCGACGCAGTGTCATCCGAACGATAAAAGAATCTCAGGTCTTCATCGAGTACGTGCGGGTCGGCAATCCAGGAGGAGCCGTTGTTGCTGAGCTTGGTAATCCGCGGCGATGGCACGGGAGAGACAATCTGGCTGCGTCCCATGACCCAAAAGTTTCCAGCCGAGTCAAATGTCACCGCGCCCACATCGCCCACGGCGGTCGTCGAGCCTGGGAAGTAAAAGACAAATTGATCTTGGGCCCAGGATGAGTGCGTCAAGACGAAAAAAAACGCGAGGCATAACGTCAAGTCACGAAGACAGATTGAGCGCGCGCAAAGACCAAGCCAGGGATTAGAATTGTTGTCCATCGATCACGATTCAAACTGAGTAGGCAACATCAAGGGGATGAGAGAAAATCAGGGCGGGACGTGAGTGAGGCGATTATAAATCGAAACAGGTCGTGCTGAGGTACTCGACATGGCCATCGAAAAACAACGTGTTTTGCCCGCAACCGGTATCGCCCTGTTGGGGGTGGGGCCGGGTAAAAATATCCTTGTAGATTCCATAATAAGGATCGCTCTTGGACATCTTGCGGATCGAGGATCCTTCGGCAATTCCGCGCCAACCGCTAGGGGGAGGAATGTCGAGCGTGTTGCACCAAGCCCAGGCAATCCGCGCCATCTTTTCAGGGTCTTCGACCGGAGGTTTCAGCAAGTAGTTCGCGACTTTGGCATTGAAGGCATAACTATTACCCCAGAGGAGACTCATGGGAACCAGATCGGGACAGTTGAAAATCCCGGCTTGTGGCTCGATGTATTTCTTGCCGACATAAGTTGCCTCCATGCCAAAGACTTCGGGAATGGAGCGCGGCGACTCGGGCCACTTACGACCATGAGCGACGCGAAAGTTGTTGCTACCTTGGGTGACGGTAACGAAATCCTCGCCCTCGTAAATAATTTCTTCCTCAGGTTCCAGGTCGGCTGGCTTCTTTTTCACAAGTTGATATCCCCCCAGATCATCCACGGGGTGGGGGAAGCTCCCACGATGGGTATCGCGGAACATGATCGTCAACAAACCAATCTGGCGCAGATTGCTCGTACATTCCACATAGCGGGCCGAGGCACGCGCGGCTTGAATAGCCGGCAGCAGCAGGCCGACCAAGACGCCAATAATGGCGATTACCACAAGGAGTTCCACCAACGTGAACCCAACTTGCTGAAATGAATATCGAGCACGAACCAACGGCTGGATTTTAATTCGCATTTGATGGATGCCGGTACTCAAATTGTGGAATTCGAGTCGTTCATGGTCCATCGGGAACGACGAGCGAATGATTATGCGTCTCAATAAGACGCAGCCCAGTGAAGACATCCTTTCCGCACACGATGAGAGAATGTCCCTCCGTTAGTTGAAAAGCCGGTTCCACCGCCCAGAAGATACCTTCTGGGAAGAACCATTTTCCCTTTATTGGAGGAACCAACCATGCCCAAGCAAGCGTATCGGAAGCGGCGGCCGTGTGACAAG
>JAWXAV010000174.1:0-13837 GCA_034439695.1 Bythopirellula sp.
CGATCTGCGAGCCGCGATTGAAGACGCCGAATGCGACGTCGTGGTGGTGGCTTTGCCGAATCACCTTCATTGCGAAGCAGTCCTGGCGGCGGCCGCCGCGGGCAAGTCCATACTTTGCACCAAACCCCTCGGACGCAATGCCGCTGAAGCTCTGCAGATGTTGGAGGCCGTGGAAAAAGCAGGCGTTTTTCACGGCTACCTGGAAGACCTGTGCTACACGGCCAAGACTCTTAAAGCGCTGGCTGACGTTGGTCAGGGTGCGATTGGCAAAGTGAATTGGGTTCGTTCGCGCGAAACCCATTCGGGACCCCATAGCGACTGGTTTTGGAATAAAGAATTCTCGGGTGGTGGCGCGATGATCGATTTGGGATGTCATTGCGTCGAAATCGCCCGCAGCTTTATTGGCAAAGACGTGCGACCGGTCGAGGTGGTGTGTTGGGGCGATACTCAGGTCCATCCGATCGATGCCGAGGATCACGCAATTGGCTTGGTGCGTTACGAGAATGGGGCCATCGGCCAATTTGAGGTCAGTTGGTCTTTTCGGGGTGGAATGGACCTGCGCGATGAAGTCTCGGGCACTGAGGGCGTGATCTGGCTCAATCACTGGTTGCGAACCGGCATGGAGATGTTTTCGGCGAATGGCCATAACAATTATGTTGCTGAAAAAGCGGAATCCAACGCTGGCTGGCTCTTTCCGGTGGGTGATGAAGTGGCTGCTCTGGGTTACCGCGATATGTTCGACGATATGTTCAATTCCATGGATACGAAGGTTCAGCCGCGCGAGACGTTTTACGATGGTTATGTGGTCAATGCGATTATCGATGCCGCCTACGAATCCATGCGTACCAAAAAGTGGGAAGCGGTAAACCTACCCCTATGGCGCGGCCGCGAACTGGCGGCCACGACAACCACCAAACCTGAATCCAATGGCGAATTTTTGCTGATCAAGGAAGAGCTCATGTCTGACGGTAGCAGAAAACAAATCGTACGGCACAAGCAGACTGGCCAGATCACTCAGCGAACTCTGTAATCTCGCCGGGTTTCAAGTGACTGGTCTATTCGTCTACTCTTCAGTTGGCACGGTCTGGCCATCCTCCCTATGCCCCAAGAGGTTAAAAGTTTCCACGTTGACATCGTAGCCTAGACTCCGCACGGAACCGTCAGCAAAAAGTGTGTTGATCCCTCCCGGATGAGCGGAGCCAAACTGGAAATTCTCCTTCACGGAACTATTAGCTGAAAGTGCCTTGGCTTCATCACCATTGCCATCGTTCTGAGGCGCGAACATGCAGGATCGCAGACTATCGTAGTCCCAGCCATCGGCCCAGCCAAAGTCGTCGCCGCTTTTCCAGGGATGCTGCGGGCTCGTATCGGGAGGACCACCGGAGTAGATTTGGCTGACCCACTTTTCTGAAGCGAGCAACGTGTTGCTAGTGCCGTCGGCAATTCTAGGAATCGTCATTTTTTGGGTGAAGCCCAAGTGAGTCCCAGTTTGCGGATCCCAATCGGTCCGTTGAATAATCCCGCGAAACACAAACCCCCTACCTTGGCCTGCCAAGAATCTGACCAGAGGTTCATCCGGCAACCCACTTTCGCCCTCTCTACAACCCCAAAAGACATCACCTACACTCTCTTGAGTAAGAGGATTCTCCACGAAGTCGTTCAAGTAGCCATCGAACGCCGCGTTGCCGATTTCCGTTCGAGTAGGTCCAGCGGTTGTGGCGGCATAGTCCACTAACGAAACTTCAGCATCTCGACCAGGGTTGTAATACATGGTTACTGACCTACGTGAAGGGCAGTTATAAAGTGAGATCGGGTTTTTGCCTAAATCGCGTTGGCGGATGAGGTTTTTCACCGCGCCCTGCTCCAAATAGGGAAGGATTTGATAAAGCCAACCCACTCCTTGCTCCAACGGACCGTTGGCCGGACCTCGTCGGTTCGCCGGATTGGACACCGTCAACGTATCTTTCAGAAAGTCATCAATCGCAGCCTGTGGGCTAGTTCCTCCCGTGGGAAATTGCTTGTTCGTGCTCTCGAAATTAAGCACGGCCAAGCCAATGTTCTTGAGATTGTTTCTACACTGAGTCCGCCGCGCGGCCTCACGGGCGGCTTGGATCGCTGGTAAAAGCAACGCTACCAAAATGCCGATGATGGCGATCACCACCAAGAGCTCGACCAGGGTAAATCCACGACGATCAGGGGATAAAGAAGTCGACATCGTGTTCTGCTCCCTAAAGTACGGCCCCGTGGCATCAGCCACGAACAGGCCACTCTAAAATCATTTGCCAAGTAATCGTCTCGTCATTCGCATTCCAACACAGCAGAAACCAAGAGCGAGGCAAGCGAGGCTTGTCGGCTCGGGCACCGAATTCAAGGCCCCCAAAGCGCCGCCGTTGTAGGCACCTTGCCACTCGGCTAAGTCACCGGCAGTAAACGGGTTTGGAGAGCCGCCCCGCTGCCATGTCAAAAAGTCCCGGCCATCCACGTCACCATCGCCATCGAAGTCACCCGGGGTCGAGGGTGCTTCCGCTGCAGTGAGCGAAAAGGCATCGACAAAGAGGGATTGCGGGTCGGCATTGGGATTCCAGACCCCGTCGGTCATGGACGCGCGAACACGAACCTGCGTTGTCCCCGCGGGAGCAATGCCAGTGAGCGTATATTGACGCCACACGGCGTTATTCCAGTTGCTGACAGTGCTGTTCACCAAACCGCCCTCCTTAAGCTCCACTTCCTCGGAATCCAACACAATGTCGGCTGCGTCCAAAAACTCCAAGGCAAAGAAAGCATCCGTCGGCGAGAGAGGCCCATCGGTAAAGTTCATGGGATCAGGACTGGGCATGCCTGGATCGCCGGTCTGCCAATTCAAATTAGTCACCCCTCCGGCAAAATGGGCTTCAGCCGCCGCGTAACCTGTCATCGTGTATTCCAAGCCCGGCGTACCAACTACGTCTTGAAACAAATGGGCGAAATTGTCTTCGGCATTTGGGACACCTCCAAACTCTTGAGTGAAGGTGCCGACATAGGGCTTGAACCACATGTTCCAATACCTGCCAATATCGTTCCCGCCATCCCCTTGATAGCGACGATGACCGTAGAAAGCTCCTTCCGCCAAGGTTTCGTTACCGTTGGCAGCATTCTGCACAATCGATTCGTTCATTTCCCAACCAACCGGTATCGCGTCGTCGCCGGCACCGGCAATACCACAAAATTCTATGCCGGGATTGGTGAGCAAATTGCCAACGGGGTTGGAGGCGACGGGGCAATCAATCGCCGAAGCCTGCTGTGACAAACCTAAGACGGTCGCACTTGCCATAAGTATCGATAAGATTTTCATCGGTTCCTTCTCTTTCCAAACAATTGTCGTAGTTACAGGCGGCTCGCCTGTCAATTTCTTCGAGCAACATTCAACAGGCGAGCCGCCCGTCGCTACGAAAGGTAGTGCCGGGAGTCTCCAAAGCCTGACCACTTTGGAGACCCCGCCGCACATTTTTTCGATCACTAACTTTCAATCTCTCAACTAGCGTGAACGCCGTCCCGCGCCCAGGAAAGCCAATCCCATCAGGCCCATGACGATGGAACCTGGCTCGGGCACGCAGGTCAACGAGAAATCGTCCATAAACACGCTTTGGTTGGGGGCATCGATGTTGAACTCGCCATCGACCATGCCGGCCCGCACTAGCACACTGACGGTCCCCGCGGGAGCCACGGCAGAAAGCGTATGCTGAATCCAAGTGCGTCCATCAAACTGATTGTCGTTTTGTTGACCAGCATCATCATGGAGCTCGATCTCGATCGAACCGGGCAGCACGGCACCCATGCCATCAAGAAACTCGAGAGCAAAAATCGTCTCGGTCAAGGATGCGACGGGGACACCCGGGTTAACTGCCTGGGCATCTTGATTTCTCTGATTCGGAGAAAGGAGATCCAAGAAGTCGACACCACCCGAATAACCACCTTCAAAATGAGCCCAACCGGAAAACGTATACGTTTTTCCAACCACGCCAGCCACCTCTTGCGAAATTTCTATATCGACGGGTCCCGTGATTTCGAACGGGTAATGCCCCTCGAACGAAGTACCGATCAAACCATGATCGCCCGCATTCGGATTGAGGCGATCTGCAAATTGTGCGGGATACCCGGCATACGGCGTATAGACCCCACCCGGCACGTAAGGCAGGATTGGGCACGGGCTGTACGAGCACGGGTCGGTGGTGATTGTCCAGTCCACAAATTCTGGATAATAAAGAGCCGATGGTCCAACCTGAACGGTCGCGTTCAAACCCCCGTTGGAAAGCAATTCCATGGCCTGCGAAACACTCGCCGACATGGCAAAAACAACAATCAGTAAAATCAATCGTTTCATTAGTCAGTCTCCCAAACGTGTACACTCAAAGCAGTCACCACCAGATGACAGTACGCCTGCCATCGAGAAAACTTCGCGCGACTCCCGTCATACCTCCTGAGTCGTTGCCCCTGCTGCTGCCAGCAGCGAGCCATTCAAACTCCACAAAATGTTTCACTCTTCAAAGTTGGCTTCCCTCATCCGCCCACATATATATCCCAGACCTAATTAGCCGTGACCTTCAATGCCCTGGACTGGATGGCTCCATCAACAGGCGACCAGATCAAGTCCATTCCGAGCAGGAACGATTGTCGATCAATGGGCTCCCAATAAAAAGTATTGCGAGAAATGCTCCCTTGGCAGAGCGACATGTTCGCTTCCATCCAAGCTTAACGGGAATTCAGAAAAGAAAAAGCAAGTTAAAAGTCAGCGGTTGAGGGTGCCGCTAAAACTGTATCCCCCCTCGGAACTCGACTGGCACAACCATTATCCATGGTAGTTGCGACATTGCCGAAGTCATCTCACCGGGGTGAGCTACTATCTCGGGCCAATTCGCGGTCATGTCTCTACTTCACGAGTTATGAGCGGGATTAATCCACTCAGACTCTTACCTTAAGTATGGAAAGATGTTCTGCCATCGTCTTGTACGAACGAGAGGAGCTTTTGGTACAATTTTTCCATGCCTCAATTTGGTCCCAGGGAGGGCTCGACGGGCAAAAAACCTTAAATATTCGGTCTGAATCTGGTTTTTTTGACGGCAACCGTGTATCTAACGGGTATCCGGCAAGGTACGATTCCACTTTCGAGCCGATCTTTTCGAGGTGCGCGTCGAGGTACGAGGCACATGGCAGAGCAGTTATTTGGCAAGGCTTTTCAGCAACAGTTTTTTGAACGACATGCAAGCCTGCAGCCGCTGATGGACTTATTCGAGCTGGCCCCGGGTGTGTACTTCTATGCCAAGGATCGAAAAAGTCGCTTCGTGCGTCTTAACAAAGCCAACTTGGCGGTCTATGGAGTCAATGACGAGGAATCGCTCCTGGGTAAAACCGATCGAGATTTCCATCCTCCCGCGTTGGCAGAGGGATATATCGCTGAAGACCACCGAGTGATGGAGGGAGGAAAACCAATTGTCAACAAGACTTGGCTCGTGCCCTTCCTGAATGGTTCCATGCAATGGTTCGTGTCAAGCAAACTACCCTTATTGGGATCACGAGGAGAATGTATTGGCATCTGCGGCGTGATGCATACCATTGCCACGCCGAAGGAACAGCTCGACCGCTTTCAGAAGCTCGCGCCCGCGGTAAGATATTTAGAACAACGATTCCGCGAGCATGTGCAAATGACCGAAATTGCGGAATTTTGCGGGCTGTCTTCCACTCATGTCCATCGGCTGTTCCGCCGGTTGTTGCGGATGTCGCCCACCGAATACTTATTGGCTCTGCGTCTGCAGGAAGCGCGGCGCTTGCTGGTTACCACGGATCATCCTTTATCGGTGATTGCCGTCGATACGGGATTTTTCGACCAGAGCCATTTTAGCAAGCGTTTTCGCAAGATGACCGGCATGACCCCCACACAGTTCCGCAAGACGTTTCAGTGAATGGTTGCTTTCTCAGCTAGAATCAAATTTTTTAGCAAAAGTGAAACCATGAACCCAAATCCCGCCACGGCGTCGAAAGCGAAATCTTGAACAACAATTCCGTGAGATCGATAGTGCGACATGCCTAAATGGATCGTTTACACATTGCTGACCGTTCTGCTCTGGGGATTCTGGGGAGTCACCTGCAAAGCCGTTTCCGCCGATCTCCCGGCGTGGCAACTGCAAGTCATGTCGCTGCTAGGCGTTTTGCCGGTGGTGGCGGTCCTGATGGGATTGGTTCGCGTTGACGATGCTCCGATAAACCGCCGCATGATGAGTCTTTCCTTTGGCGCGGGACTGCTCGGATGCGTGGGTAATCTTGCTTGTTTTGAAGCGATGTCCGCGGGAGGCAAGGCAGCGGCCGTGATTCCTCTGACTTCTCTGTACCCCATTACCACGGTGATCCTGGCATTTCTGTTTCTCAAGGAACGCCCCACTCTGATTCAGGCGATTGGAATCGGGCTCTCACTGGTGGCGATTTGGCTGTTCAACGTCGCTCAAGGTTCAGAATTCTTGAATTCGTGGTTACTATTTTCACTACTGCCGATTGTGTGTTGGGGCATCGGTGGGTTTATTCAAAAGCTGGCCACCTCGCATATCACCGGAGAGCAATGCGCGTTGGCGTTTTTGCTCGGTTTTTTTCCAATGGTGTTCATGGCCTTCTTCCAAGAGTCCGCTTGGGGCAACATTCCTCCTCAGACTTGGGCATTAGCCATTTTGTCTGGGTTGCTTTTCGCCCTCGGCAATCTGACCGTCATTTACGCTTACCACTACGGTGGCCCTGCCGTAATCGTCACTCCTGCGGCTGGGCTCTACATGCTCATTGCCGTTCCCTTGGCGGTACTACTTTTGAACGAAAAAATCACATCTCGCGAGGGGTTGGGAATTGTGTTTTCAGTCCTCGCTGTGATCGCACTTTGCTGGGAAAGCAACGCCACCAAAGTCGCGGCCGAATCGACATCGTCCTAGAAGGGCTCAACCTTGGTGAATCGCTCTGAGACCAAATTGGAAGAATGCACCTTGGGCCTGGACGTCGGCGGCACCAAAATGGCTGGTTGTGTGTTAACTGCCGCAGGTGAAGTCGTTGCTTCGCGCCTGTCAGAGACTCTGCCGGCGAGAGGCGGCGAGGTGGTCGTTGCTGATGCGCTGGTGTTGGTCGAAAGTTTGCTCAAGGAATCGCGCGAACTAAAATTGCAGCCCGTGGCCTTGGGAATTTCCGTTTGCGAGTTGGTGGACCGCGCTGGCAACATCGTGAGCGATTTTACGTTACCCTGGCGCGATCCTAGCAGCTTGGATTCCGTCAGACGCTTACTGCCAGTTACTGTGGAGGCTGATTCGCGTGCAGCCGCATTGGCCGAAGCAACGTACGGCGCTGGGCAGGAGTTTTCGAGCTTTCTGTATGTCACGATTGGCACGGGCATCAGTTGCAGCTTGGTCCTTGATGGAGTTCCCTACCAGGGTGCCCGTGGTTGTACTGGTACGATGGCCACTGGAGCTCTTTCAACACTATGCGGTGAATGCGGAACAATCTCGCTTTCTTGCCTCGAACAAATAGCCTCCGGTTCGGGCATTGAGAAACGCTATTCGCAACAAGTCGAGTCCGTGAGGCTGACTGCTAAAGATGTGCTCCAGGCTTCGGCACGGGGGGACATAGTTGCCCAAAAAGTTATCCTTGAAGCGGGCGAATGTATTGGATCAGCCATTAGCCTGTTGGTGAATGTGCTCGATCCTTACGCCGTCGTCGTGGGGGGTGGGCTCGGAAGTTCGCCGGGAGAATATTGGGAGACCCTGGTGCAAACGGCGAGAAAGCAGATTTGGTCTGACATTCATCGCTCTCTACCCCTCGTCCAGGGAAGCCTCGGAATCAATGCGGGTGCGATTGGAGCGGCTCTCAGGGCACGGCAAAGTTTGGCCGCGGGATAAATGCGTGTTTCCTGGAGGGCTGCATCGGTGCTAATAATCTAAGTTAAGGAATATTTCGCCAGCGCGTATCGCGGCAATTATACTAGAGGATTGGCGGAACTGATTGGCTGATCCCTAGATTGACGCTTGCCTCCATGAAACTTAATCCCTTCTCTTGGCTGAGCAACTCGCTCGACGGTGGGAATCAACGCGCGCCGCACATGACGTTCGCCACCAGCAACGTCGGTCGGACGATCTCGCGCACCAAGCTCTTTTTGCGCAAGCAGATTTGGATCTGGCCGATTATTGCCGTGATGCTGTTGTCGCTGATCGGGCTGATGGTGCGTAGTGCCATTGAAACGACGATGCGCGAAAGCCTCGAATCGCAACTGGGCACGATCCTCCATTTGCAAACTTCCATGTTGGAAACGTGGTTCAAGGTGCAAAAATCGAATGCCGAGTCCTCGGCCAACAGCCTCGAAATCCGCAAGCTGGCGTATCCCTTGATCGAAGCCGACGGAACGCCGCAAGACTCTGCCGAGTCGAACGCCGAACTTCGTATCAATCTCGGCAAAGCGTTGGGCCCCGCTCTGACGGCGCACGACTACGATGGTTTTCTGCTCGTTAACAAGGCCAGTACCATCGTCGCCGCAAACAGAACTGAACTCGTAGGGCGAGAGCTCCCTCCCGAGTATGAAGACTTTGTCTCCCAAGCGATGAGTGGAATGTCTGGCCTTTCGCCACCGTTTGCGAGCATCATGGCATTGAAGGATAACGAGGGGGAAATCCGCACGGGCGTGCCAACGATGTTCGTTGCGGCTCCGATCCGGGATGAGAGCTTTCAGGTTGTCGGGGTGCTCGCGTTTCGCATTCAACCCGAGAAAGACTTCTCGCGCATCTTGGAGCTTGGTCAGTTCGGCGAGTCGGGCGAATCTTACGCCTTTGATAAAAATGCCCGTATGGTTTCGAATAGCCGTTTTGATAAAAGCCTGATTCTGAATGGGTTGATTCCCGATGAAGAAGATTCACGTTCGATTCTGAGGTTGTTGATTCGCGATCCGGGAGGAGATGTGACCCGCGGTTTTCAGCCTACCAAGCGTCGTCATGAACTGCCTCTCACATTCATGGCCGAAGAGGCGATTGCCGGAAGGCCGGGAATCAATGTGGAGGGGTATCGTGGTTATCGAGGAGTGAACAAGGTCGGGGCTTGGACGTGGCTCCCCGAGGCGAACATCGGCGTGGCTACCGAGATGGACTACTCCGAGGCGTTTCGCCCGCTGACGATTTTGCGCTGGACCTTCTGGGCGCTGTTTGCGCTGTTGGCCTTAAGTGCCCTCGCTATCTTTGCCTTCACACTGGTCGTCGCTCGTCTGCGACGCGAAGCACAAAAGGCGGCCATCGATGCGCAGCAGATTGGCCAGTACACGCTCGAACAAAAGCTCGGTGCCGGCGGGATGGGGGTTGTTTACAAAGGCCAACATGCGATGCTCCGCCGACCCACGGCGATCAAGATGCTCGACATCGACAAGGTGAATGAAGCCTCGATGGAACGATTCGAGCGCGAAGTGCAGATTACCAGCCAGCTCAACAATCCGCATACGGTGGCCATCTACGATTACGGCCGCACGCCCGAAGGGGTGTTTTACTATGCGATGGAATATCTCGACGGCATTGATTTGCAAACGCTCGTGGAGCGTTATGGCCCGCAATCGGCCCCGCGCGTGATTCATATCCTCGAGCAAATCTGCAGTTCGCTGTACGAAGCTCATTCGCTGGGGCTCGTGCATCGCGACATCAAGCCGGCGAACATCATGCTCAACCGTCGTGGCGGCGAGCCGGATGTAGTGAAAGTTCTGGATTTTGGTCTGGTGAAAGCGCTCGACGATGGCAAGCAAAACTCCATGACCCAGCAAAGCGCGCTCACGGGGACGCCGCTCTACATGTCGCCGGAAGCGATTCAGATGCCCAATTCGGTCGACTCTCGAAGCGACATTTATGCGGTGGGAGCGGTGGGTTATTTTCTGCTCACGGGTGGCCCGGTATTTGACGCGGATAATGTCATGGACCTCTGCCGCAAGCATGTCGACACGCCCCCCCTGCCCCCTTCAGAACGCACCCGACTGGCGATTCCGGCCGCATTGGAAAACGCACTCCTGTCGTGCCTGGAAAAATCGCGGGCCAAACGGCCGCAGACGGCTCGTGATCTGGCGGAGATGATCACGAATTGCCCGGAAGCGAGCGTATGGTCGGTCGAAGAAGCCGACGCTTGGTGGGGCCGACACGAGCGTGGACTGGTCAATGCCGCGAACCATGGTGCTCCCACAGCCACGCGTGGTCATGATGTGACCATCGATCTGAGCTAAGTCTTAGCCGAATCGGAAGTATGCACTAAACAAAGCTGGTAAATCTGAACCTTAAAGCCGCCCTAGTGTCTGCGGCTAAATCAGATTTTCTAATTTTACACCCATCGCCTTAGCGAATTTCCGTAGAGTACCGATCCGTGGATCGCCACTTTTTACAAACTGGAATACAGCCTGTCGGGCTGACGCAGCCGGGTAGCCCATGCTCACCCCTATCTCTTGCTGCGTTTTGCCGGAAGCCTCAATCAGCTTGCGGACCTTCCGCATAGTTGGGTCTTCGGTCGTTTCTTTGCTCATAAAGAAATCTTAGTTTTCCAGGTTTTTTCTGTCAATATACCATTTACATACGCGAATGATGTATATATAGTATATACAGACACGTAACAAAGGGTTTGACCATGAATCTGCTAGAAGTTGCCAGCCTGACCGAAGACCAAAGCCGCGAATACTTTGAGGCGATTCGCTGGCCGGAAGGTGCTGTTTGCCCCCATTGCAAGGAAGCGGACTGCAAGCGGATGGAAGGCAAGAAACACCGCAAGGGCTGCTTTCAGTGCAACAACAAAGAGTGCCGTGGCCAGTTCACCGTTCGCAATGGCTCGGTTCTGGAAAGCAGCAAGGTTCCCTACAAAAAATGGGTTCTCGCCTTCCACCTACTTTGCAGCAGCAAAAAGGGATTTGCCGCCAAGCAATTGCAGCGTGAATTGGACCTGGGTAGCTACAGGACGGCTTGGTTCATGCTCCACAGAATCCGTCACGCGATGGAAACTCAATCGCTCGAAAAGCCTCTGGTAGGGATCGTGGAAGTTGATGAAACCTTTGTTGGCGGGAAGCCTCGCAATCCTGGGGAAAGTGGACGCGGGCGCGGAACGAATAAGCAGCCGGTCATGGTACTTGTTGAGCGCGATGGCCGTGCTGTCTGTGGCCCCATTCAACGGCTTACAGCCGATCAACTCAAAGCCCCGATTCGCAAGTACGTTGGCCGTCGTGCCATGATTATGACCGATGAGCTAAATGCCTACGGTGGTCTGTACGCTGAATTCGGTGGCCATGAAACCGTAAACCACAGCCAGAAGCAATACGCTCGTAAGCGTACAGATGGCCTTGTGGTCCACAGCAACACCGCTGAGAGTTTCTTCGCTCTTGTTAAGCGCGGCCACTACGGCGTTTATCACTTAATGAGCAAGCCACACATTCACCGCTACTGTGCGGAGTTCGCTTTCCGCTGGAATTATCGAAAGCAGAATGATGGCGTTCGGCGTGATGCCTTAATTAAGCAGATCAGCGGCAAGCGACTCAAGTACGCCTAGCCTAATGCGGCTTGGGTTGCCGAACCGGAAGGCGTTTAGAAGCTATCTTTAATAGCTGATCGACGGCATCTTTTTTGGAAATATCAATCACAGGCGCTACGTTCAACAGCAGTTCGTAGTTGTCTTGAGAGGCATCGGAATCTATGTCCTCACCGTTCACGATAATACCGCACCGTTCCTTACGTATAATCGCTGCTTCAATCACGGTATGGACCTTGAGTGCCGTGCTGTAAACGCTTTGTTCACGCTTGAGAGCCGCTTCCTGGAAGATTGCGTTTGGCTTGCCGTTGCCAAGTGCATGGCTAAATTTTATTTCCCGCTTTGACCCATAAACGGCGCACTCGACTTTATAACCGGTGTGATAGTCGCCACGATTCACAATACCTGAAGTTTCAAAGATACTCTTAATGCCTTGCTGCAAGGCTGAACCGGCCTTTTCAACATCCGTTGAGGATGACTTAAACGCCACCAAGTCCTGAAATAGAAATTGAACCGCTTCTTGAATTTGGCTCTTGCGAATATCTTCCAGCAATTCACCGGCATCGACGAGCAGAAATTGCCCCTCCTGTAGCGATAATATTGCATCCATAGACTCAGGACTTTTTTTAGATACAGGCTTACCTCGCAGTGGCCTAACTTCGCTACTGGCTACCGCTTTGAGCCATGAATTGATCCACCACTGATAGCCGTCTACGTCGGCTATGAAATCAGCACTTTCGACGGGTAGGAATTTGGATGCGATCTCTCCCTTTGCCCAGAGTATTACCCCGATGTTCCTTGGCTCCATACGGTTTAGCTGAGGAACATATTTGGCTAGAATGAATCGTGGCATCATAGAAACAGTTGCCATTGTTTAATCTTTGGAAAGCGTTCCTTGTTTTGAAAAACCAGTTCCGAAATTTTGTCACGCCTTCGTTTCAGGAAAGCGCAGACGGCAGTGCGTTCAGCTTTGTTGATTGTAAAACTAGGTAAAGTTAAGCAAATTTCATCTATAAACCAGTCCGGTAAATCTTGGATTTTTTCAATCCACCTAAGTACATGATCTATTGAATCCAGTTCGCCAATCAAGCAATGGAATTCATCGTCGGAAAATGTGCCGTCCGTAATCCCAAGACGATCTTCAGCCGCCGCCAATTGATTGGCACCATCTTCCGGGTACAAGTAAAAAAGTGACCGTTCGTGGTCGATGATGTAAAATCGCTTTGGTTTGTCAGGCTTGTCTACTTTAATGTTACGCGAGTTACGATCTTTGTTTGCAATCAAAATGTCAAATAGGACAATTCCAGTGCACGTGTCTGGAAATCTTTGGTAAAGTACACTTCCGTCAGATGGGACAAGTACTTTCTTGTCCCCATCGTAGCGATACGAACCAAACATCAATTTGTCGCGGCGTTTCTCACCCATCAACGTGAAAGGTGGGATTGGCAGTCGCAAAAACCACGCGATGTTAGCTGCTATCCATTCATTGGCGACTAGGTAAGGCGATACGTCACTTGGAGACTTAGCAATCGCATCACATTCGACGTACCACGAATCGTCAGCGTTGATCCCGTCCGATTCGGAATACTTGCGCTTGGTTTTGTAAGGAAACGATATTGCCATATGGAGCGCAAGTACTGTTTATGTGTACACTATATAGATTTGGGCATCTATCGTCCATTATCGGTACTCGACTTTCATACCTGGGGAATACCACAGTGAGTCAGGATAGACAGCAAAGCCAGAACAACCGGCCACCCAAAGCCGACCAAGACAAGCCGCTCTCACTCCACGGCATGACCCCCGAGGAAGCGATACGGAAGGCACTGGCCACCCCGCCGCCCAAGACCGACAAGAAACCGGCTAAGCCGGATGGCCGGGACACGGCTCGCTAGCGGGAATCGGGCAGCTTTGTTTAGTGCATACTTCCGGAAAACTATGAAGCCATCAAGACGAAGGAAAAACGCTGGACCGATACCTGGGATCCTGATTCCCCGTTTTATCAAACGGGGATTAGCCATTACCGCAGTGAGATTACTCCCACGCACATCACGGACGGATTGTCCAAAACCTATTTGGCAGGCGAGAAGTCTCTAAATCCCTCGCTCTACGAGGATGTGAATTCCGTGGAGCACAAGGGGCTAATGGGAGATAACGGTTCCGCCTGGGTGGGATTTGACTGGGATAACCATCGCGTGGCTTGGCAGCCGAAATCTCGAGAATGTCCCTCCGTTAGTTGAAAAGCCGGTTCCACCGACGTTCACAATATCACGCGGACTTCTGCTCGGCGTCAATGGTCTTCGTATCGAGCACG
>JAWXAV010000175.1:0-24300 GCA_034439695.1 Bythopirellula sp.
CCACGCGCTAGACGCGCGGTGGGGACGACCAATAAAATGGGGAGCATTCGGTGCCTGGATCGGTTCCAGGCTCAGTCCATATGGGGAATGTCGGTTAATACGTCTTATAAAGTTGGAGAGAATTGGGAGCTAAACGCACGCGCTAATCGGCCCGACGCAACCGTGATAAGTTCTCCCGACGTGATTGACCTGACGGATTGGCTGGACACGATCGTGGAAGGAGAAAACCTGCTGGCGATCTACGGCGCGAATCATACCACCCAGACCGGCGATTTTCTGATACACCCGAAACTCACCGCACAGCTGGCGAGTGGAGCGATTTTTACTTACTACATGGTTTCACCGACACCAGGGATGGCTAACGGCGTGGGTTTGAACGGGGTGGTCGAGGACACGGCCTTTTCGCACGACCGTGGGTTTTACGATACGGCCTTTAATTTGGAGATCACATCGTCCACGCCGGGTGCAACGATCCGCTATACAACCGACGGTTCGATCCCCACTCTTACGAATGGCCTGACTTATAGCAGTCCGATTATGTTGGACCCTGCTGCGATCCCTGTGGGCAATCGTGGGGTGGTCACGGTTCGTGCCGCCGCGTTTAAGGCGGGGTTTGCCTCCACCAATGTAGATACGCAAAGCTATGTCTTTCTGGACAAGGTCTTGCAGCAGAATGGCACGGGCTTGCCGGCCTTTACGACCTGGGGAAGCCCACCCGACTGGGCCATGGATCCTGCCATCGTCAGCGCGGTCGGCACCGCGCAAATGAAAAGCGATTTGCAGGCCATCCCCACCATGTCGCTGGTGATGAATTGGAAAGACATCTTCGGCGACGGCACAAGTCATGGGATCTATACCGAGAACACGCCCTGGAAAGATTCCAGCGACGAACGAGCCAGTTCGTTCGAGTATTTCACGGCTGATGGCAGTGAGGAATTTCAAATCGACGCTGCGGTCGAGATTCAGGGACATTCCAGTACCACGCGTTGGAACACCGACAAACTTTCGTTACAGGTCAAATTTAAGGTTCCATACGATAAGAAACTTGAATCGTCGACCTTATTCGGCAATTCCGTAATCGACGGCGGGGGCGCGGGAAACGAATTTGATACCTTTATTCTCGATGCCCAGTTTAACTACACCTGGTTAACCTCCAGCGTGCAGCAACATGGCGTGGCCAAATATGTCAACGATCAAGCAGTCTCGGACTTGATTAATCTTGCTGGTGGCACCTCTCCGCATGGTCGCTGGGTTCACCTCTACATCAATGGTATTTATTGGGGTATCTACAATGCACACGAACGGCCCGATGATAGCTTCGCCGCCGAGTATTTTGGAGGTAAGGAAGAAGACTACTATGCCATCAAGGCGTTTGACGGCGTTGTGGCACACCCAGCGCAATACTTGCAGGTTGACGGCGGGCTTGCGGCGGAAGCGGCTTATGCGAATTTGTTGACTGAGGTGGGGCACAATCTGGCGAATTCGGTTGATTACCAGCAGGTTGTGGGTCTATTGGACGTCGACAGTTTTATCGACTACATGATCGTGCATTACTACGCGGGCAATTGGGATTGGGGCCAGGACAACTGGTATGCCACGTTTAATCACGTTGACGTTAACGGCAGATGGCGATTCCACGCTTGGGACCAAGAGCACGCTTGGCCTACCGACGACAACCTTGCGTTGGGAGAAAGCACATACAACGTCAATTACAATTCCACAATCAAGGACGATGCTTTTGGACCGACTAGAATTCAACATCGGTTGATGCTTAGCGAGGAGTATCGCCTCAAGTTTGCAGACCGGGCTCAAGAGCTCATGTTTAATGGCGGGTTGCTAACTCCCAGTGTGGCCGCATCTGTTTTTCAAAAACGAGCGGATGAAATTGACCGAGCAATCAATGGTGAATCGGCTCGATGGGGCAACGATCGGGTAGCGACGTCCTATGATCGCGACGATTGGCGGGCCAACATCGCCGGGTTGATGACCGATTTTTTTCCTTTGCGTACGGCAATTGCGCTCCAGCAATTCAACACTGTCAGTGGAGTGAAAACAGATTGGATTCCCACGCTCGATGCCCCCTTGTTTAGCCAATACGGTGGAGAGATTGCCTCGGGGTTTGATTTGACACTCTCGAAGCCCGTGGGTTCTCCGGGTGCTGCCGTGATTTATTACACGCTTGACGATACTGACCCGCGCGATGCAACAACGAACTTGTTCTCGTCCTCGGCGATTCAGTACAGCAGCCCCATCAATCTGACGGTGGGGACTCAGGTGAAAGCCCGCATTTACTTTAATGATGCTGGCACGGCGAACGATTGGAGTTCCGTGGTAGCCAAGACGTTCGTGCTGGAAGAGCCGTTGTCGCTGCGGATCGTCGAGATTATGTACAACCCGCCTGGTTCGGCGGACGACACCGAATACTTTGAACTGCTAAATACGGGTAGCGAGGCGATTGAGCTTGCCGGTGTGCAGATTACGGAGTTCTCGGCGGGAGGGTTCACGTTCTCCGCGGGGACACTGAATCCCGGCGAGCGCATTGTGGCCGTGAAGAACCAAACGGCGTTTGCTTTGGCTTACCCAGGTGCGACGAATGTTGCCGCCGGAGTCTTTACCGGGAGTTTGGCCAATGAGGGGGAATTGATCTCGCTGCGGGGGCCACTGGGCGAGCTGTTGCAATCGTTTACCTATGGCGACAGCAACATAGCGGGTTGGCCGACAACTCCTGACGGGAGTGGTAATTCGCTAGAGTACATCGGTTCCCTCGCGGCGGGCGAAAATCCCCTTGGTGGTTCCCCGTCCGATCCGTTTGATAACCCCGTGAACTGGCGGGCGAGCCTGCAGCCGAGTGGTTCACCGGGAACGGATGGAGAACTGAACGAACCCGACTCCGCGGATTTCGATGACGATGGCGACGTCGATGGACGCGATTTCCTCGCTTGGCAGCGGGGACATGGTACGGCAAACGCCGAAAAGGCCGATGGCGATGCTGACAACGACGGCACCGTGAACGGCGACGACCTTGTGATTTGGCAAGGTCAGTACGGCAGTCCGCCACCGCTTGCCGCGATAAGTAGTTTTGCAGACGAAAATCAGATCGGCCCATCGCTCTATTGGATTGATTCTCTTAGCACGGAACTCGTGGTCTTTGTTGCGGGGGAGGAAATCGAATCTGGCGAATATGTGGGCGCAGCATCACGCGACGATGCCTTTGCGGAATTGGCTCCAGTTTTCAGAGGCGTGGACGACGATTTCGGCGACATCGCGGTTTGTCGAGTGAGCGACGAAGCGACTTTCGAGTGGGAAGTAGATTTCGGCGAAGTGTCAATTTGGAGTTAGTCCAGGGCGATATGCGACTCTGGCACGGCAGCGGGACACTGCCGGCTAACGCGAATTGTTATTGCACCGTGAAAGGTAGCTCGATGTGGGCGGCTATCTGTTCTTGGAGCGTTGCTTGATCGACCTCTAAGGATCGCTGGATGCTGTTGCCGGCGAGGTCTTCCAAACGGGTGTCGATGTGAATTCTATATTGGCCTGTTTGCCAAGGAGTTTTTGGCGTGAATTGCCAATGGGATTCGTGGTCGGAGAGAGTCACTACGCCAGCAATCGTTTTACCGGCAGCGTCGTTCACTTCCAGACAGTGGGTGAGCAAGGCATGATCGAGTGATTCGCCAAACAGGAGCACCAGCGGAGCCATCGAACCCGGGGCAGGAATTTCGATGTTCCATTCGGCTGGGTTCGGCTGTGAGCGATCCGCCGGTTCGACGCGAAACGACTTGCGAAATTCTGCTTGCAGAGGTCGTCGCTCGGCGTCGAGCCAATTCTTGTCGATGACCAACGTATAAGAGTGTCCGGCCACAAGAGGCGGGCCAACTTCATTATGCGGCTTGAGCCCACGCTTGATCCGACCGGGATCCAGCAGCAGGGTGAGACGTTGTTGGCGTTTGTCCCAAAGTTCTTCGCCGATCTCGACAAACGGCAAATCCACGACGATCCCTTGTTCGTCCAGCAATTTGACATGCTGGTGGCTTGTGCCACGGCTCATGGGAGCCGTGAAATGGAGGTAGAACTTGAGTTGGTTGTTGGGCAAAATTTCAGCACTCGGATAAACCTTGGCCACTTTCGTCTCAATGCCGTTTGACACGGTGGGGACTTCAAACAAGGTTTCCATCTTCATCGGTTCGAAAACGGCAAGGTATTGCAGTCCAGCTCGGAGCGGAAAACGTGGCATGAACACAAACGAATTGCCGACGACTTTGCCTCTTCCGAGTAGAAGGGTTTTGTTGTCACCGGTTGCCACGGAGACACGTAAGGAATTTGGACCTGTAGATTTCAAAGCCTTGTCCGGCAAACCTTTCACGACAATTCGCTCGGGTGATTCAAAGACGATACGTGGCTGTTGCTCTGCGGCAAGAGTTATCGTTGATGCCGTCGCCAGCAAACACGCGCACAAAAATTGCTGCCAGCGCATATCGGAAGCTCGCAATATGTGAAAACTAGACCCGGGGATTGCCATCCCCGGGCTTTGGTGATTTCCAGAAGAAATTACGGTAAGGGCATCGTTTTGAGATCAAAACCACCATCGGCTTGCACGAGCACGAGGGCATGGTCCTTATCGAGCTGATCAAGCTGCACCACGCCGTTGCCCTCTGCGATGGTCTCATACTCAAGCCCCGCTTTGTCAGGGACGCGGTCCACGATTGGCGCGATCTTACCGATGTCGGCCATGGGAATCTTCATGAGGCCACGGGAATTATTAGCCATCAGCACAAAATCAGCTCCATCTTTCGTGTAAACGATCATATCCAGCGGCCGATTATGATTACCCAATTCGGCAACCGTATCGCCTTGAACTTTTTCGCCGGGGCGCAGCATGGCGATGGGGATTCTCACCAGCGGTGTGCAGGTGTAGGCCGCGAGCAAGTGGGGCGCGTCGTCGATGTCGTAAGTGGTGAAGGTGCGAATCGGGGAACGGGTTTCTAACTGTCCGTGCGAACCGTGAAAAATCTCGACTGCCGTGCCGGCTTCGGCTTCCGTAAACGGATATTCGAGCGAACGGAATTGCGAAGAGAACTCCTCGTTCGACAACCCAGCGATATACAGCCGATCATCCACGTAAGCTAAATCGGTGATCGATTCGAGGCGATTATTGCGCCGCCGGCGACCTTCGCCCACTTCCGCGTTTTCAGGTGGATTAGGCATCTCGGCCTTGGAATAAGCCACTTGGTCGAGCGCAAGTTCACTGATCTCACCTTGAGAGTCGACTTTCAAAATGACAGGCGCGGCAGTGGGCCCTCGACCGCGTTAAACGCTGAGATAGGCATTCCCACTCGCGGGATTCACGGCCAAGTCGTTAATCAGAATGTCGTCGGCTACGGTGCCGAGCATGGCGGCGATCTTGGCGTCGATTCCAGCCACATCGACGGCAGCTTTTTCAGGGCTTGGGGTGTTGTCACCCGTTTCGATGGCGAAGACCGCCGCACTCAGAGGGTCGCCGACAAACAGCACACCATGGGGACCAAAGGCAAGCGGCCCAGCGGCTTGGATGGCGGGCTTGCCGGTGGTTTTTTCAATGGTCGCGGCGGTCAACGTCAGAGAATGGGCCAACAAGAACCAACAGACACTCAAGACAGCAAATCGCTTCATGGCAGGCCTCCAAATCAGGAGTGAAAAGAGGGGAAGAAAGGAGAGGTCCATATTATAAGCAAAAGGCTAGCGCTAGCAATTGTCAGGTGGATAATACCTGATTTCGACCAGCAGAAACTGATAACCCGTGGCTGAAACGCATTCGAAGCACGAATCGCGAAGCATAAGCATGCCAAATGGTTATATGCCTCAGGACAGCACATTTCTTGCCGTGATATGGGTTGCGACTTACTCCAAAAGCTTGACAATACGTCCAACAAGTTTTCACTACAAAAAGAGGTGTTCTGTTGAATGTCTTAGTAACTGGCGGCGCTGGATTTATCGGCTCTCATATCGCGACGACTTTGGTCGAGCGTGGCGACGCGGTGCGTGTGCTCGATAATTTGGATACTGGCAGTCGTGAGAATCTCGCGCATCTCGGTGGCAAGGTGGAATTCGTCGAAGGTGATGTTACCGATCCGCAGGCGGTAGCAAGAGCCGTAGAAGGTGTGGAAATCGTTTTCCATCAAGCCGCCTTGGCCTCGGTGCCGCGGAGTGTGGCCGCGCCGCTTGATACCAACGCGGTCTGTGTAGCGGGCACGCTCAACGTGCTCCTAGCGGCACGGCAGTCAGGAGTGCGCCGCGTGGTTTACGCTGGTTCGAGCAGCGCTTATGGCAATGATCCTACCCGTTCCAAGAGTGAAAGAATTGTACCCGCTCCTTTGTCACCCTATGCCGCCGCTAAGTTGGCGGCCGAGGGCTATTGCCGGGCGTTTACGGAAACCTATGGTCTAGAAACGGTGACGATTCGTTATTTCAATGTGTTTGGTTCGCGGCAAGATCCCGACAGCGAATACTCGGCAGTGATTCCGATTTTCGTGTCACTTATGCTCCAGGGGAAGCGTCCGACGATTTATGGGGACGGTCTCCAATCGCGAGATTTTACCTTTGTGAGTGACATCGTCCGCGGTAATTTGCTGGCTGCTGCCGCCCAGGGCGTGGCTGGCCAAGTGATTAAT
Organism: Bythopirellula sp.; assembly: GCA_034439695.1. Taxonomy (GTDB): domain Bacteria; phylum Planctomycetota; class Planctomycetia; order Pirellulales; family Lacipirellulaceae; genus Bythopirellula. The sequence goes on from JAWXAV010000175.1 coordinate 6,645, forward strand.
GTTGCCACCGGCAAGCAATTTACGCTTTTAGACCTCGTTGCCTCAATCAATCGTGTGCTCGGCACGAAGATCGAACCCGTCTTTGCAGATCCTCGGCCAGGCGATGTGCGGGAAAGTTTGGCTGACATCTCACTGGCACGAAAACTCTTAAAATTCGAGCCACAAGTGTCATTTGACGAAGGGCTTGAACTGTCGATTGAGTACTACCGTAGCATTGTTTAGTGCCGGTTAAGATTCGGTCAATTTCAGGCAATCCACTCTTCAATCTACGCGAATCCCGCTTGAATTCTTGCAAGCCGTGGCTTAACGTAGCGTTAATCAAATTTTCCTTCCTAGAGTTTGCCATGAATGCTTCACGTCGCGATTTTCTGCTTCGATCTTCGGTTTTTGCCGCCGGATTTTTGTCGCTGCGCAACTATTGCGAACAGCCCGCTTACGGCAATGGAGATGCCCACAGCGCACCGTATGGGCCGTTGGTCGATGATTTGAATGGCGTGCTTGATCTCCCGGCGGGATTCAATTATCGTGTAATTTCAGTAAGTGGCGCGCCGATGAGTGACGGCTTGATCACTCCCGGTTTGCCGGATGGCATGACAACATTTGCCGGCCCTGATGGTCTGACAATCGTCGTGCGTAACCACGAGCTGATGCCTCTCGATACACCTGGGCCATTTGGAAAGCTCAACGAGATTTACGGCAAGGTTGATGCTAAAAAGCTTTACGATCAGGGTGAAGGGCTGACGCCGCACCTTGGTGGGACGACGACATTGGTCTACGACACGAAAAGTCAAAAAGTCGTCCGTGATTTTTTAAGTCTCGCCGGTACAAGCCGCAACTGCGCGGGAGGGCCCACTCCTTGGAACAGTTGGATCACATGCGAAGAAACCGTGATTCGCACCGGGCCGGGAACGGATGGCGACTACCTTAGTGAGCGCGATCATGGCTACAACTTCGAGGTTCCCGCGACCCACGAAATCGCGCTCGCCGAGGCCGTACCGCTTGTCGACATGGGACGATTTAATCACGAGGCCGTCGCGGTGGATCCCGAAACAGGCATTGTTTACGAAACCGAAGATCGAGACGACGGACTCATCTATCGGTTTTTGCCAAATAAGCCGGGTGAGCTACTAGATGGCGGCAAGCTGCAGGCGCTGAAGTTCGTGGAGACAACCTCGCTCGACACACGCAACTGGAAGGAACAAACAGTCGAAGTTGGCAAGCAGTACGCAGTTGAGTGGATCGATATGACCGAGGTGACTGCGCCAGAGGATGACTTGCGTTTTCGTGGTTTCGACGCAGGCGCGGCTTGTTTTGCGCGGGGCGAGGGAATGTGGTACAGCAAGGGGCAAATCTTCATTGCCTGCACCAACGGTGGCAAAGCGCAAATGGGGCAGATTTGGCGATTCATTCCCGCCAAGCCGGATTCAGGCAACGCCGACCAACTGGAGCTTTTTATCGAACCAAATGATGCCGCGATTCTTGAGGCTGCTGACAATTTGACCGTCTCCCCATGGGGAGACGTTATTACCTGCGAAGATCGAGAGAATGGTGCCAGAATCATTGGCATCACTCCTGGTGGTCAGCTTTACCCGTTCGCTCAGAATCATTTGCGCACCGAATTTGCCGGTGTGACTTTCTCACCTGACGGGACCACGCTGTTTGTCAACATGCAGCATCGTGGCATGACCGTGGCGATTAACGGGCCGTGGCAGAATCAGTCAGCGAGTTGATTACATCAACAACGCTAACGAGCTGGCAGCCATCGCGGCCATCAGCACGTCCTCAACAATCGTGACGGTGCTCATGGGAAGTTCAAACACGGTACCCAGGCAGCCGCACTGAATCTGCTGCTTTTTCCTTACGGCATTGACCACGCCAACCGTGCTAACACTCATTATACCAAGCGTGACCAAATTGGTTGCGAGCGGCCAGAGGCCCAACAAATAGGAAACGCCGAGGGTGAGTTCGATCCACGGATAAAGGTAACCGTATGCTGGCCACCGCTTGGTGATGACATCATACGAGCGATAGGCCCGTGCAAAGCCTGGCACGTCGAGAATCTTGAAGAAGGCAAACACGACGAAAAACAACCCCATGAAGCTGTTCATCAGCGACATCGCTTGCCAATTACTGGTGGAGATCGCGATCAGCAGGGTGCCGCCCACGATGAAGGCCGCAATCGTGAGCAGAGGTTTGTAGGTTTGCAACCAGCCTTTTGCAAGCGGCGATTCCGCAGAAATCTCACAGGCTTCACCACTCTTAACTGTCGTGGTGGGTGTCAGGCGATAATCGCCTACTCTGGAAACCGCTGCTTGTAGTTCAGCAAGTGGCAAGTGAGCCGCGGAATCGAGCGTTGCCGTCGCTGTGCTGAGCGAGACTTGCGCCGATGCTACTCCGTGGATGGCACCAAGAGCCTCTTGCACTTTACGCTCGCAGGCCTGGCAGTGCATTCCGGAAATGGAGTAAGTGGTTTGCATATTTCCATCGTAGGCAAATCTGGTGAGTTGCCAAGATTCAGCAACAATAACAAAGCACAAAGAGGTTCTTTATATGGGGGATTTGTCTGCTATAGCAAAAACTTCCCAAAGATTATGATCTAATCGTGCATGGGCGATAGGTCGGGGGCCTGATTTTTGCCATCTCCGGCGGGAACGTGTAGCTCTCCCACCATAAGATCGGCAACCATGTTTTGAAAGCGATGGACAGGTTCCTCGAAGTGATAGCACAGACGCCCACCAGGATACGCGCGAGATTGCAGGCCACGTTGAACGTTTTCGACTAGCCGCACGTCCTGTTCGTTCACGAAAGCCCAGAACGACGTGATCCTGTCAATGACCTCATCGAATTGTGAAGTTGCTTCCGCCGAGGGATGCACCAGGATGTCCATCGATTCGAGCGTCACGCCGGCACTGAGAGGTCGATAGAGCAAAGTTACCAAATGGTGCGGGAACATCCACAGCGCAATGTTGGGAAACAGCAGCACGAAATACGCGCTTTGCGCTTCCGTGGGATTCAGGCCGGGCATGGTGGGTAAATCAAATGAAATCGTGTTGGGATCATTCGTCAGGGGAATCGTACACATGCCCGTGTACATGCCAGGGCCTTGATATCGGTAGTGATTGTCAAAACCCGAGACATTGCACAGTTCGGGGTGCCCCCAGGGTAAGTGATAGTATTCCATGAAGTTTTCGGCGATCAACTTCCAGTTAGCCTTGATCTCATACTTGCGACTTCTGACAAGTTTCAGTTCGTCGAGCGGATGCCGGCAAAACCGCTGGCCAAGATCACCGATCCATTCATCAAACGGATGCGGCTCAGCCGCCAGATTCAAAAAAATCAGCCCACCCCATTGCGCAAGATGCACGGGAAACAGGGGGTGCTCTTCCTTGCAAAAGCTGGCAGCGACGCCCGAAGTCATTTGATAGATGGCCTCGGACCCGGCTGGCACGTCGAGACCTTGAAAATAAGGTGTGCCGAGCAGTTCACCTTCAAGACTATATCCCCAGCCATGGTAGGGGCAACGGATTACCTTGCAATTTGTGTTCGTCTCGATCAAGCGCGAGGCGCGATGCCGACACACATTATGGAAGGCGCGCAGCACACCGGACCGATCACGAACCACAATGATTGATTGACCCGCCACGTCAGCCACCAAAACATCGCCAGGTTGAGGGATCTCCGTCGCGTAGCCAGCAATCACCCAACTTCGTGACCAGAGTCGCTCCTGTTCGATCCGGAAGAATTCTTCACTGCGGTACGCATCGGGAGTGAGTGTCGTGGCTTGTTCCACATCTCGACGCAACGCCGCGTATGTTTCGGGTTGAGTATAATGTGACATGATCGGTTGCTCTTTCAAAATAGTGATATGCTAGCGCTTCCCACCTTCGTAGATGCGTCGGCTACCTACAATTTCCGTCCCAACTGATGACCTTCCAAGATCGCGTGCTGGAGGGACCGCGGCGCGAAGGCATCGCCGACCACTTCCACAGCCACGCCCTTCGCTTTGAGAGGGCCACTCAGCTCATCCAAGCCAACACCACCATAGGCGTACACAAAACTCTCGTAGGGGCCGACCTCGTGCATGTCCCCCGACCAGATGTTGCGGGCCTGGAGAATGCCCTTCTCAAGCGATCGTGCTTCCAAATGGTTGAAGATTTGCACGCGCTTTTTGAACAAGCGGCGCATTAAAGGTGGTCGCGTGGTCGCGCCTAAAAAATTGCCGATGGTTTCCTGGCTCGTGATGAGGTCAACTTCTTTCCCCGCATCGACAAGGAATTCCGCAGTCGTCGGACCTTGATGGCCGTATTCCTCGTCGATGACCAGCACGGTTTGCCCGAGATCGTGGACTCGATTCTGCAAAACGTCCCAGGCCGACACCAACTGATGTGCCTCCTGTCCCGCAAGCTGAGGGGCCCGTGCCGTTGCGCCCGTGGCAATCACCACGGCGTCGGGCTTTTCCGCCAGGATCACCTCCAATGTGGCCCGCGTGGAGAGTCGGAGATCGACACCCAGTTTACGACATTGCAGGCTCGACCAGCGAATCGCGCCGTCGAAATCCTGTCGGCCCGGCGCGAGTTTGGCAATCAGCGTCTGACCGCCAAGCTGCTCGGACTGCTCAAAGAGGACAACGTGATGACCACGCAAAGTACACACGCGGGCAGCTTCCAGTCCTGCTGGACCGCCGCCAACAATCACAATCCGGCGGCGCTCGGTTGTCGGCGGCATCTGCGACCACTCGCGCTCACGGCCAATGACCGGATTTTGAACACACGTCACACCTCGTCCTGTGTAAATCCGATCAATACAACCCTCGTTGTAGCCCATGCACTGACGAATATCCTCGAGCGCACCTGCTTGCGCCTTATTCGGCATGTGAGGGTCCGCGATCAATGCTCGATTCATGATGCACAGGTCGGCATGTCCTTCGGCAATCAGTTTATCCGCTTGAACAGGGTCGACAACACGTCCCGTGACGATCACCGGCACGTCGACGACTTGTCGAATGTTGGCCGCGAGGTGCTCGTACACGCCCAGCTTGAATGACATATTGGGGACAGCCGCCGATTCACCGACAAACGTTTCGGCGGAGCCGCCGATAACATTGAAGTAATCGAGCAACTTGAGATCATTCAATCGGCCACAGATTTCCTGCATTTGCGGCGCGTCGAGGCCGTTTTCGATGAAGTCGTCTCCCGTCACACGAATGCCGACAATAAAGTTTTGCCCGACCCGTTCTCGTACGGCCTCCATGACACGCACGCCGAAGCGCAAGCGATTATCCAAATCGCCCCCGTATTCGTCGGTCCGCTTGTTGACATTGCGGCTCCAGAATTGATCGATCAAATGGCAGTGGCTTGCCATCACTTCGCAGCCGTCGAAACCGCCTGCTTGAAGCCGCCCAGCGGCGTTGGCAAAGGCCTGCACCACCTCGTCCATCATCGCTTCATCCAGCGGATGCGGATTTTCGCGGTGATTCGGCTCACGAGTGTCGCTGGGGCCGTACATGCGATTCCATAAATCGATGCTCCGGCCACGGCGACCGCGATGCGTTATCTGACAAACGACCGGCACGTCATATTTATGCATCGTGCTGCTAAATTCAGCCAGAAAGGGGATCACGCGGTCGTCAAAAACTTCCACGCCGTTCCAATCACGCGCGGTGCTGGAAGGATGCACGCTGGCCGAACCGAAGCACATCATGAAGCCCGCACCGCCGATGGCCTTCTCTTCGTAATATCGTCGTTCGCGTTCTCCTGGCATACCGTCTTCCGCCAACGCATCGGCATGCGCGCTGCAACAGATGCGGTTCTTGACGGTCAAGTGGCCGATGCGAATCGGAGTGAAAAGATACGCGAACTCTGACATCGATTTTCCTGTTAGGCCCTGGCGGAGGGACGAGGTTGCCGGGCGCGCCGCGCGGAAGAATCATGGGCTTGCCGCGGTCGACGTTCCATAAACCCGCCAAGCGAAGCCAAGTCAATCTGCTGAGATATCGCACTCGTGACGCGGGGTTCAGTTAAGGCGTGGCTAACAAGCGCAACTTCTTGCGGCTCCACGGCCTCCGAACGAGAGACAAAAGCATGGTGGGCCAAATATCTCAGCAGGTGTCGAGCACAGATTTCGGCATCAGCGACAATCACATTTGTTGATTCAGTTCGCCCGCTCGCTTGTATGGAGAAAGCATCGTTGAGACGGTCGTCCGCAGCGGCGGGGTCGCCTTGGGTACGGCGAGTGCGCACACGAGGTCGCATGGGGCTCCAATCAACTGTTTGCATCGGAGTGATCAACGGATCGCTGGCAAACGGCAATTCCGTCGAAGGCTGACGAGAAACAGATTGACGGCGATACCGCGACACATAGGTTGGTCGAGATACGTGTGATGACAGAACCATGAGGAGTGGTCCGCGGACACTCAACAGATGGCGTGCTCCGCGCGCGGCATCACACTCCACATCACGAACCGCCTCGTTCCGGGTTGAACAACGGATGACCTCGAACAGCAAGCAAGCGTTACTTTTCTCGGCCCAACGTGCCAGGCAGATATCGCCGAGAAGTTCCGCGCACCCAGTGCCGACATAGGCCGAGTGAAACTCCGCAGTCAACGGGTCTTCCAACTCGTGGACATTGCGGATCCCTGCCGCATGGGCGTATTTGATTGCGACCTCATCGCCAGCGGGACACAGGGCCGCCGCATTTTCCCCGGCTTCGAGTGCCAAATGGACCGCCGCGCAGTCGGCACGTGCTAAGCGACGCACGCCGTCAGCCGCAACTGTCGTGGCAATCAGGGCCAGACTGGTCATCGTCATCCGTCGCTCCCAAATGTCAAGCAGCCAAGCTGAATGCCCAGCAATTACGCAAAATTCTCGGCGAGGCAAAGTTCGCCGACCGCATAAGTTAAACTATCACTGGGGCTGTGTTCTTGTATAGGACAGATTAGTCATGCCAAACTCTCCGCGATGAGTTCAGCCAGATCGCGCACCTTAGGCGGTTCGGACGCGACCGTTTCCAAGCCGGTTCGCAGCATGACTCGGCAGAACGGACAGGCGGTGACGACCGTGCTGGCCTCCGTCGCGATGGCTTCGCGGGCGCGAAGGTGCTCGACTCGATCTTGTCCCGGCACATCGACCCACATCGACCCGCCGCCCGCTCCACAACAGAAGGATTCGCTGCCGTGGCGTGGCATTTCGACCGGTGCCGAGCTGACCACGCCCTCCAGCGCGCGGCGCGGCGGATCAATGATGCCGTTGCCTCGACCGAGATAGCATGGATCATGAAAGGTGACCTGTTCCGGGTTCAACTTCGCCGGTGCAAGAATTCCCGCTGACATCAGTTCAGCCAGGAATTCCGTATGATGGACAACTTCCCATGAAGCTCCCTCTGTCAATTGAGGGTATTCGTTGCGAAACATATTCAAGCAGTGCGGACAGTGCGTGAGGATACGACCCACCCGATGTCGACGTAGCGAGTCGATATTGGCATCGGCCTGCTCACGGAACAAACCCTCTTCGCCTAATCGCCGTGCCGGATCACCCGTGCATCTTTCGCCACAACCCAGCACGCGATAGTTGATCCCCAGATGGTTGAGAATCTTCACCATGGAGCGAGACACGGACTGTCCATCCGCATCAAAGCTGCCGGCACAGCCAATCCAGTAAAGTAATTCGACCGGTTGATTTTCTTCCGCCGTTTGGACATCGAGACCTCGCGCCCACGTCATGCGTTCGGAATTGGGCCTACCGAACGGATTTTGCGAGGAGGCCACGCTTTCAAAGACTTGCTCGGCCGCCTCGGGAACAATGCCTGCCTCGACCCGCGCGCGACGTAGGTCGATAATTTTGTGATAAACGTCGATCCCCACGGGACAAGCTTGATTGCAAGCGCCGCAAGTGGTGCATGACCAGAGCGTATCATCATTGACCCACGACAAGGGCGATCCCTCAGGGCCTTCATCCATCGCTGAGCGGACCGCGAGTACCACGTCGCGTGGTTGCAAGGGCTTGCCTGCCGCGTTGGCCGGACATACGGAAACACACCGCCCGCAAGTGGTGCAAGCATCGGCCTGTAACAGATCCGTGGCACTCATATCGGTCCAAAAAGCCGTGCCGGGAGTTGTGCTTGGCGCCGCCGTGCTCAATTGGCTGATGGGTCTCGTGGACCGTTTGGACAGGCTCAGCGCACTGTAAACGGCATGGCCGAAAAACCGCCAAGGAAGCAGCGCAAACAACGCGATGCAGAGCAAAGCATGCAAACCCCACAACCAGCGATGCAAGGTCAGGAAATCATCACCCGCTAATCCGACCGACCGCATCAAGAGGGCAAGCGAGTAGCCCACGACGCTCCAGCGCTCAAATTCAGGGAATCCTTGCGCGATCCGGGCACCTTCTAGCAAAAAACCACTGATGCCAATCGCCAACAGGAGCCAGGTGAGGGCCGCGACCCACCATTGCCGGAGAATAGGGCCAGCCTGCCCGACATGCCGACGCCAGGCGAACATGCCGAGGCCGACCAAAAACATCACGCCACCTAGGTCCACGATCAGCGAGGCGATTTGGTAAAACCAGCCGTAGAAAAAATGCAATGGCGTATCATGTTCCAAGAAGACAAGACAAGTTCCCCAAAACAGAATGACAAAGCCGTAAAACGTCAACAGGTGGGCAATACCAGCAAAAGGGTCGCGACGGATTTTTTGTTGGAAAAGTAGCTCGCGACACAGCTTGCGCCACCCCAGCGGTTTGGAATTGTTCGTCTCTACACGTCCGCGCCGATGCAAAAGCAGCCGACGAGCAAACCCTACAATAGCGAGTAAACTCGCAGCGGCGACCAGGACATAAAAAAGCGTGGATAGCCATCCTGGTACGTTTCCCAGAATCTCGCGCGTGATGTCTTCGTTTCCGAACATATTTGGCAATCAATCACGGGTTGAAGCAACGAGTGTTCACGATGGTTCGGTGTGACTTTCTAAGCTAGGAGTTGTCGCGGCCAGCAAGGAGTCGAGTTTGACTAGCGTTTCCCGCCAATCGGCAACCAATCCTAGATGGGCCACGCGAAAGATCGGAGCTTGGGGATCGATATTAATCGCCAGAATGTGGCGACTCTGCGACATACCTTCCAGGTGATGGCTCGCGCCGCTGATCCCGCAGGCGATGTACAATTCTGGCCGAACGGTTCTGCCCGACTGGCCCACTTGACGCTCGCGTTCCACCCAACCTAAATCCACGGCCATGCGGCTGGCGGCCACACCGGCATCCAACCGACGCGCGGCAGAGCGTAGCAATTCAAAACCTTCTCGGCCACCCACGCCCTGTCCACCGGCCACGAGCCGCGGCAGATGTTGAATCTCAGACGCTGCTGGATCGGCAGGGAGAAACCGTGCGGCCACGATTGCTTCAGGCTTAGCCACGGCGACGAGTCGGCAGAAAGTACCGGTCCGCGAGGGGTCCGCGAGCCGAGGCTGGCCCACGTCCTTGTTCAGGACAAGGATCGCCGCCTGATCCTCCGACAAGACGGTTTGTCGCGCGCGCCGACCATCCTGGTGCAGTGCTGTGACATCGAGTTGATCGCCCCGCATGCGAACACACAGGGCTGGAGACAGTAATTCCACCTCACAACGGGCCGCCAAGCGAGCCGCTAATTGACGGCCATCACCGGCCGAAGCCATCAACAAGACTCGTGGTTGTGCATCACGATACCAGCGTTCGAGGGCATCTAGCCGTGTTTCCACGGCACAAAATGGCTTTTCAAGCGGTAGCGCACTGGGATGCTCCAGTTCAACAAGTGTCACATGATCCGCGCCATGTTCGATGAAGTCTTGGACGTTTTTTAACGAAGTTTCTGTATTATTCTCGCTTTGTTGGCGAAAGGTCAGCACCAGGACGGGCTTGCCCAGCCGATCAGCCAAGTCAGCCGCGTCACCGAGCAGTTCCCAAGTGTGATCATCATCTTCGGAGGCCACCACGGCAATACTGCCCGGCACCCAAGGCTGTGCATTTGCTTCGGCGGGTGCGGTCGTACTGTCTGCGCCGAGGCATGAATCGAACATGCGCTGCTCATCAAATAGTAGGGAACATCAGCAAGAAGGAACGCGCTCGATCAAATACAGGTATCAGTGATCCCCGCGCGACTTTATGATAGCTGTCTGTTGAAGTGGTCGCAAGGGTTGGGGAGCAAGTGGCAGAACGCACCGTATCATTAAACCGCGTTTGCGATTCCGCCCACTGAGTTGTTCCTGGAGCAAACAACATTAACACCAAAGAGTTGGGCTACCCAGAACTTTTCACCGCAAGCCCAATTCACGTCGAGCGCCTTTACTGCTGGTTCTGTCAGGAGTCAAAGTCATGGACCAAGTTGACTGGGGTGGAGTCGCGGTTGTCGTCGTGATGTACACAGTCTTCTTGCTGATGGGCTGGCTGGCGGTCGGTAAACTCAAGAATCGAGATGCCGCTGATTTACTTGTCGCGGGTCGAGCGATGCCCGTCTGGATCGCGGTCATCACAATGACCGCCACATGGGTCGATGGCGGCTATTTGCTGGGGACTGCGGAATACACCTACAAGCATGGGATCACTTATGGTGCCCAAGGAGGCGTGTGCTTTGGGATCAGCTTGATCTTGGGGGGGCTGTTCTTTGCGGCGCGAATGCGGCGCATGGAATTCAGCACCATGGTCGACGCTTTTGATGTGCGCTATGGGCCCCGCTGGTCGGCCGTGCTGGCTTGCCCCGCGATGTTTGGCGAGCTTCTCTGGAGCGGCGCACTGCTGGTGGCCATTGGCTCGACTTTCGGTGAACTGTTGAATCTTGATCTCACCTCCGCGATCCTGCTGTCGGCCGTGGTCGTCACGACGTATACCGTCGTTGGTGGCATGTGGTCGGTGGCGTATACCGACGTTCTCCAGTTGGGACTCATTCCGATCGGCCTACTGGCCGCGCTGCCATTCACTCTCGATCACGCGGGAGGACTCGCCCATTCAATCGAAGTCTACACGCAAGGTCACCCTTCGACATCGCGACTCTTGCCGCCGTTTCATACGGGAGATGGCACCTGGACGGCCCCGGCGATTGTCGCCTGGTGGGACATGACGATCATGTTGATCTGTGGAGGTATTCCTTGGAACTGCTACTTTCAGCGAGTTCTCTCTTGCGAGTCACCTGCCAAGGCCCGTCAGCATTCAATTTTAGCCGGTCTGTTGACGAGTTTGCTAACGATTCCCCCGCTGTTGCTGGGCATAGCCGCCTTTGCGATCTATGGTCCCAATGGAATTGAACCGGCGTCGTCGACCCTGCCTCGTTTACTCAACGAAATCGTCCCCTATCCCGTGATGCTGCTGGGCCTGGGGGCAATCGTGGGAGCCGTCACGTCCAGCTTTAGCGCGTCGATTCTGTCGGCGGGAGCAATGTTCAGTTGGAACATCTACCGACCCCTAATGGCCCCGCACGCCTCGAGCGCGCGACTCGAAACCGTGATTCGCATCTCGATTCTCGGCTTGGGGATCGCGGCCGTGATGCTGGCTTTGCAAGTCAAAAGTGTCGCGGCACTGTGGCTGTTTACCGCGGACTTGGTGTTTGTGCTGTTGTTTCCCCAATTGATTATGGCCCTCTACGATCGCAAGGCGAACCTAGCCGGGTCTCTGACCGCCTTCTTTCTTTCGCTCTTACTACGGCTTGGCGGTGGGATGTCGCTTGAAACGGATGCCGGCGTGATCGGGTATGCTGCCTTCATTCCCTACGCAGAAATTTTCGCGGGCATTTTGCCCGGTTCCTCAAGCGATTGGTACGACAGCGTCGGCGCGACGAAGTTTCCCGTTAGAACCTTCGCCATGCTGGCGGGGCTAATCATAATGCCGATCGTTTCTCGGCTTACATCCGCTTTTCGTGCTGATAATAGGAAACCGGGCTAGGCGGCAGCGGCGTATTCCCCAAAATGAGATCGGCAGCCTTTTCCGCCAGCATCATGACGGGAGCATAAATGTTGCCATTCGTAAGATAAGGCATGACCGAGGCATCCACGACGCGCAGACCTTGCAGCCCATGCACGGCCATCGTGTCGGGATCGACCACCGCCATGTCATCACGCCCCATTTTGCAGGTGCCACAGGGGTGGAGAGCCGTCTCGGCATCCTTGGCCACCCAGCGGAGAATGTCTTCATCGGATTCCACTTGCTTGCTAGGGGATGTCTCGCCGGCATTGAATTCGTCAAAGGCCGGTTGATTCAAGATTTGGCGAGCGCACCTCACCGCTTCCAACCATTCTCGCCGATCCGCTTCGGTGGAAAGGTAATTGAATCGTAGGGCCGGATGAACCTGGGGATCGGCCGAACGAATATGAGCAGAACCCCGCGAGTTCGAGTACATGGGTCCGATATGAACCTGATAGCCGTGCCCGCCACTACCAGAAGATCCGTCGTAGCGAATGGCCAAGGGCAAGAAGTGGAACATCAAGTTCGGATAGGCCACGTTGGCATTGCCGCGCACGAATCCTCCCGCCTCAAAGTGGTTTGTCGCCGCCGGTCCACGACGCCAAAGCAACCACTGCAATCCGACCCACGGCTTGTTGTACCACAAGGTGTAGGGGTACATCGAAACGGGTTGGCGGGAAGCGTATTGAATATAAACTTCGAGATGATCTTGCAGGTTTTCGCCCACGCCGGGTAGATGGTGAATCACGGGGATGTTGAGTTTACGCAGCTCGTCAATGTTGCCAACGCCTGAAAGTTCAAGGATCTGAGGGGAATTGATGGAGCCTCCGCAACAAATGACTTCCCCCGCAGGGGCGACATGCTTGCGACCCCGGTGAACGTATTCTACGCCAATCGCGCGCTTGCCCTCAAAGAGAATCTTATTGACGAACGCACGGGTGCGCACCTTGAGATTGCGACGCTGTAGAACGGGATGCACGTAAGCCCGCGCTGCGCTCAGGCGGCGGCCGCGGTAAATGTTCCTGTCAAAGGCGGCGAAACCTTCCTGTTGGTATCCATTCACATCATCGGTCAAGGGATACCCCGCCTGTTGCACCGCGGCAAAGAAGGCGCGGAACAAAGGATTCGTGGCAGGACCACGTTCGAGAATCAACGGACCACTCTCGCCACGATACTCGTCACCGCCCGCCAGGCAATTTTCCATGCGTTTGAAATAGGGCAGACAATGCGCGTAGTCCCATCGCTCCATGCCCTGGTCACCTGCCCAGCGCTCATAATCGAGGGGATTGCCACGCTGGAAAATCATGCCGTTGATGCTACTCGACCCCCCCAAGAGCTTGCCCCGAGCATGATAAATCCGTCGATTATTCATGAACGGCTCAGGTTCGGATTTATAACGCCAGTCGTAGAATCTGTTGCCGATGGGAGTCGTGAGGCCAGCCGGCATGTGAATGAAAATGTCCCAAATCGAGTCGGGGCGGCCAGCTTCCAGGACGAGCACTTGCTGATCCGTACTAGCACTCAGGCGATTTGCCAAGCAACAGCCTGCGGAACCGCCGCCGATGATGACATAATCGTATCTGTCCGGGTCTGAACTCATCGGAGATGTGATCCTAGCGGGGCAGGCTGCCGCCGAGAATAGTGAGGCGTGGCCATGAATGTTCGACCGATTTTAGTTCTAGTCATTGCCACTTGACAATGGACCGCATTGACCGTCAAGTGAATAACGTGAGTCATAGTTCCTCGTTCCGGCAGCATCGTCGCAGATTTGGCATGGTGGGAATGAGTCGTCTTTCCACGGCATCACCACATCGAATACTTTCATGGCCTACAAAGCTTCTCCACGCCCGAGTTATACCGAACCCACGCACCTCCGCCACGACGCCGTGACTCGTTATCTGTGGGGCGATCCCGAGGCAGGCGAGGTCGCGGATTGGATCTATGTTTCCACGGATAAGATTCACCATCTCGTCTGGGGATTGCCGCCGGGCGGCGCGTTTCGTCACTCGAGCGAGTTTCGCACCATCTTCGGTGCGGATGTGATCTACCATGTGCTGAGCGGGGTGATGGTGATTGCCAATCCCGAGACGGGTGAGGTCCATCGTGTCCAAGCAGGCGAGGCGGCCTTTTTTCGCAAAGACACTTGGCATCACGCGCTCAACTACGGCAGCCAGCCGTTGCGCGTACTCGAATATTTCTCTCCTCCGCCATCACAAGGAACCTCGGGCGTCTACGCACGCTCCAAGCCACTGTTGACCGAAGTGCGGTACTGCCTCGACCGAGCGATCGGTCGTTGGCCGCTCAACCGTCAAGAGATTCAGCGAGAATTTACCATCCACATCATCCGTCCCGAGGATCGGTTGTGGTTGTTGGAAGGTGGTCGGGGTCAAGAGCTACTGGTTGGGCTACTCGTTTCGACGGAACATCTCACGGTCGGACAAATCGAGTTGCTGCCTGGCCAGCGTAGCGATGTGCTCAGCAATGCTGGAGATAAGAGCTTTCATTTGCTCAGTGGGAGCCTCAATATACTTTGCCCCGCGATTGAAGAAGGTCAGCGCTGGTTTGAATTGAAACCGCAAGATGGTTTTTACTTGCCGGCGGGAACACCGCATCAATTGCATAACATTGGCGACACGCCGGTGACGGTGATGTTTGGAGTGGCACCCACATATCGCTGAAATTTGTCAGGCACGAAGCGGAAAACGATGCCGGGCCGGGGGATCCACAAGATGTTGTGGTCGCTCCGGGGCCCGTGGATACGGTGGGGAGGGAAAATGTCTATGGGTAGTAGGTGGTTCGGCCACACCCACTAGATGATGTGGTTTGGCGCGAAAAAGTCTGCGATTTTTTCGTCGTTGGGGCAAGGCATACAACATGCAGTGTGCCCTTCCAACCCAATTATCAAGGAACTGACGCCTAAACAGAGTTTAACGCGTTGCTGATTTTATCACAAACGCGCGGCCAATATCAGCCGCTACTTTTTGCCGCGCGCTGTTTGGGGATAGCCTAACGTTGAGCGCGAACCCCAGGTTAGAAAAGCGTTGCGGATTGGTCGCGCTCCCGAGATTGGTTACCCCTCTTGCCCTTCGCGGCAGTGAATTGGCCGGGTGCGAGTGGCCCTGGAATGTCCGTCATCCCCTCGCAGGCGGGAAACCTAAAGTCATCATCACCGCTTGCATGAGAAAGCTCCTGGTGATTCTCAACACAATGCTCAAGAACAATACTCCCTGGAGAGACCTCCATGCCTGCTAAAAAGCAATTGACATCCAACACAGCCGCTGGGTACACGTTTTCCCTAGAAATGCCAACCCTGAAAGGGTTGCACAACCAGCGACGAAGAGACGACAGAGCCTTGCTTTGCGGAACGTGCTGAATCCGGTATGATCGGGAACTCAGGTCGCCAGATGTATTTTGAAAGGTTTTGGACGGATGTCCACGTTAAATCGGATAGGCAAGTAGGCGGTGGTGGATCATCATCGTCGTGTTCCGCCGACCGTTGTGAATGGATACTCGGCAAAAAAACGCATCAAGACCGACCAAAGCGTTCGGAAGAATTTCGTAAGAGGGAAACCGACGCTAGCCCCGTGGCTGCAAATAAGCCTTGCCTGCTGCGCATTTTTGCACGTACATATTTTGAAATGAGTGGTCCGCTAACGACCAACAACATTTGGCAGAAAAGCGGGTCGGTGCGTCGATAAAACCGTTTGGTCATGTTGAAGCCAGCTATGTCTCGCCGGGAGGTTACTTGTTGAGAGCGACAAAGATAGAATGCATTGCTGAGAAAATTGCATGAATTGACGACTCGACGTGCAATAACAAGCCGTGAGCCAACGTTTTACTGAGCGAATAAAGGAAGGCAAAGATGGCTCGTACGCAAAAAGCCGAGGAGCAGCTCGCGACACTTGCTTCCCACATGGCGTCGCGGCGTTCAGCCATCCTGGCAGCTTGGCGTACAGCCGTGGATGGCGACCCGGAACTGACTGCTCCTTCTTCGCTCCCGCGTACGCAATTTAACGATCATATTCCCGAATTGCTGACCGCATTCGAGAGGCGATTGCACACCTGGCCAGATTCAGAAAGCACGGCCTCTGAACAGCAGCGAACGGAGGATGCCGCGAGCCACGGCTTGCAGCGTTGGCAGCAGGGCTATCGCTTACGGGAAGTCACTCGTGAATGGGGTCACCTGCATTTGTGCCTCGTGGACGAGTTGGAGACCTACTCCCTTGCGCATCTCGAACTTGAGTCAGACGTGATGCCGACTGCTTGGCGGGCATTGGCCGAATTGTGCAGTGACGGTGTCAGCGAGAGCACGACACAGTACTTCCAGTTAGAGAAAGTTGAGGCCGCAGGCCACGTTCGTGATCTGGAACAAACGCTTGAGGAGGTGAGCGAACTGCAGCGCAAGCGTACGGAACTTTTTCGACAAGCGGCGCACGACTTGCGCGGCAATGTGGGGGTCGTCAAGAACGTCGCCACGGGTCTCACCCAAGATTCCGTCCCCGAGTCGATGCGTGAAGAATTTCTGCAACTGCTTGAGCGGAGCGTTTCGTCCCTGAATTCCATGCTGGACGAAGTGATGGATTTAGCGCGCCTGCAAGCGGGCTACGAGCTGCGCAACGTCGAGTCGTTTTGTGCGGCCGCTATGCTCAATGAGCTATTCGAGAACCTGCAGCCGCTTGCGACTGATCGGGGACTGTTCCTCAAGGCGGACGGTTCTCACACGCTGCAGATCGATGGTGATGCAATCAAAATTCGGCGCATCGCCCAGAATTTGCTGCTTAATGCCCTAAAATACACCGCGGAAGGTGGCGTGACGCTGGGCTGGGGCGATAGTCGCAACAATGATCCCAAGCGCTGGATGCTGTGGGTTCAAGACACTGGTCCAGGCATTCATGCTGGCCCTGGCGCTCCGCTGGTTGAGGCATTGCAGGAGGCGACGACAGAATCACGGCAGGGTGGTGGCACGCTCTCCAATGGCGGGCAGAATATCGCTCCTAGCGAACAGGCTGCGCCGGATGCTGATCGCCTCGATCCCCCAGACCGTCGACCAGTCCATCACGCACGGGGCGAAGGTATCGGGTTATCCATCGTCAAGCGTTTGTGCGAATTGCTGGACGCAACAATAGAAGTTGAATCCGTACCCAACCAAGGCACGACGTTCCGTGTTGTGTTGCCCCGACACTACGACGCCGGCGAACGGAAGCAGTAGATAATAAGGCACTTATTAAGCGGGCAACTGTAGCGTTTTACATGGCGACACAATGCTAGTCAATTTCTTTATCGCGTTCCTTTGGCCTCGATCTATTCGCCTTCTTAACTTTCTTAACCTTCTTGGTTTTCTTGGCCTTGTTCACTTTGACTTGGGCGTTGGGTTGAGCAGACGCCTTGAGCGAACCCATATTGACCGTGATGCGATTCTGCTGGGGATACATCGTCAACGCGACACCCTTCTGTCGGGAGGCAGGCAAGCGGCGATCTAAGCGGTTCAATTCACCCAAGGCTTGCTGCAAGGAAAGATGCAGTTTGAGTCCCTCATCCAGGCTTAGGTTGAGGACAAATCCTGTACTCGTTGTGGGACTTGCAGGTAAATTCGTGTGATCGAAGTACACTGAACCAAAGCTGGTGTCCTTTTTCCGCTGCAACGTTTTCGAGAATGTCCCCCGTGTAGTTGAAAAGCATGGCGGTTCCTCCGCCCAGAAGATACCTTCTGGGAAGAACCATTTTCCCTTTATTGGAGGAACCAA